>CAITIF010000301.1 GCA_903892365.1 uncultured Pirellula sp.
AGGATGTTCTCTTTGCAGTTTCGCGAAATTTCGTGTGAAGCTTCGGGCATAGGCGTCCGCTGCGGGATCCGAAATCGGCGAAACGACTTGTTTGCCTTGATCGTTCAGCATTTGAGCCTCGCTTTCCACTTGCACATTGGACGCTACAAGATGATAGATAGAGCGTTCAGGGTCCACCGGAATCTTCTGATCGGACAGCGAAAACCACCAACGCACAAGCCCCATTTCGTTTCGAGACGGACCAAACGTTTCGACTTCCTGCCAGTAGGATTTGAGCCCCAATGGTCGAAACTCCAGATCGAAAGCCAGGCGTTTCATATGAGCGTCTGCGATGAGAAGTGCGTAGCCGGTTGGCGAGTCTTGAGGGATGCCAATAACCTTTGCTTTTTGTAGGCCAAGCGACTTCCTCCAACCCTCTACCCATCGATCAGGATTGCGAGCCAGAGCTTTCATGGAAGCGGACGTGCTGACAAGTCGGTTTGATTCCACAAGCCTTTTTGGATCTGGATCGATGGTGCAGCCAAATTCCCCTTTGCTGCTGAGAATATGAGGTGCGATGGTCAAGAGATCTTCCAGCAAGACAGGAGGAAGGTTTGTCTCGGAATTCAAAATGTCGCCAGATTTGGTCAGAACCAAGCCGCCCGATGGCCCCCCCAAAAACCAACCTTTGGAGACAGGATCGTAGGCAACATAGTCAATTCGGTACAACCCACCTAGCATCTCCATCGCGGCCGAGGCTCGGTCATGCTTTCGATCTGTGAGTTGCCGATCAAGTTCACTTAAAGAAACCCAACGGAGTGAAGTCGGCTTCTGCCATTCTCCAAGACTTTCAAGCGAAACCAATGGGGGAACTTGGCCGATGAATGTAGGATTGATCTCTTTGGCAACGACCTTGCTTGCATCAAATCGCTCGATTAATCCTTCGGGGTTGATTCGCACTCCATTTCGAAACTCCATCATGCTGGAGTTACCGCCAGCCGACTGCCAACCATCGACATTCACGGTCGATTCGATCAAACGAATCAGGTCGGCATAGTTTGCAATGGCCGCTCCGCCGGGTGTTGGTGCAGCTCCCGTGTTGGGGTTGGTATCATTCGTTTGGGCTGAAGCAACAGGCGGGAGGAGAAACGCAACAGAACAAGCCAAGGCCAACAAAAGTCCATTCCATCGTCGCATGACAAAAGTCCCTATTCAATAGCCATGTTCATACCGTATTCTGAAAATTGTATCGGGCTATCTCATCAATCGCGAGAAGAATTTGGTGTGAGTCCAACAAATTTCAGACTAGGCGGATCTGACCGACGATCCGATCCTGCATCGTAGTGGAGCTGGCCACAGATCCGTTGTCGTTTCATTCTTTTCCTCGGCAAGACAGGCACTCGTTGCCTCCTCCATTGCGAAGTCAAGGACTCGTTGCCTCCTCCACTACGAAGTTAGGGATGCGTTGCCTGCTCCGCTACGGATGTGACGAGATATTGAATTCGCCATCGGAATGATCGACGTGGATGCTTCCGCCTTCGTGCTCTTCGCGTTTCAACAGTTCGGTTGCGATCTTGTTTTGCAAACGTCGCTGGATCACTCGTTTCAGTGGTCGCGCACCGTACGCAGGGTCGTACCCTTCATCGCAAATCGCGTCGATTGCGGCATCCGAAATATTCAATCGATAGTGGTTCTCTTCCAGTTGTTTCTCAAGTCTTGCAACTTGCAACGCCACGATCTTTCGAATCTGTTCTTTCTTGAGCGGTTCAAAGAGAATCGTTTCATCGATTCGATTGAGAAACTCGGGCAAGAATCGTGCTCGGAGTGTTTCCTGGACAGCGGACATCATCTCCTCTTCATCGCCACCTTCTTGCGCAATTCGCTGAATGATTTGGCTTCCGATGTTGCTGGTCATCACGACAACGGTATTTGTAAAATCAACGGTTCTGTTTTGGCCGTCGGTTAGACGTCCGTCATCCAGCAACTGCAGCAAAATGTTGAAGACATCGGTGTGAGCCTTCTCGATCTCGTCCAGCAGAATCACACTGTAGGGTCGACGCCGTACCGCTTCGGTCAATTGTCCACCTTCTTCGTAGCCAACGTAACCAGGAGG
>CAITIF010000302.1 GCA_903892365.1 uncultured Pirellula sp.
ATCCCATGCTTGGGCTGGGGCTCCGCTTTCTCGCCTTCCAAGAGTCCTCGGATCAAAAGGTCGAGTACCGTTTGGCGATTGGCTCGGAGACGGAGGGAACATGGCTCTCTGAAGCATTGCAATTGGGCAATAGCTTACTCGCTGCGTCGAGCGAAGCCAAAGAACAGCAGCCAGCCCCGGATGTGCAACTATTGGTTCCAAACGATCCGTCGGAATTCGATCTTGAAGCATTGGTTAAAAACTCCGCAGCAGACGTGGGAGTTCGAGTCCAATTAAATGAAGCAAGTGTCGGCAACCAGTTTCCAGCTACCGCTCGTGTGCAGCTCTTGCAAAGTCGTGACTCAGTACGCAGCCGCGATGCAGCCGACTATGTACAGCAGCGTCTCGCAGCAGCCAACATCGACTGGATTCGGCAGACTAGTGAACTCAATGGAAAACCGTTTCGTCTTCCAGTGGAGCAGATCCGTGTGTTGCTCGAACCTGCCGAAACCGGATCGGCCGTACTTGGTCTCTTGCCATTGATTTTGCTTTTGATGACGGTCACCGGAGGAGTCTATCCCGCGATTGACCTAACGGCGGGGGAGCGGGAGCGCAATACGCTGGAAACGCTGATGGCATTGCCGGTTCCACGCTTTCGGCTCTTGTTAGCTAAGTTCGTAGCAGTGGTCGCAGTCACGATGCTCACTGGACTGATGAATCTCCTGGCGATGAGTATTACGCTTTATGCCTTGCAATTGGACAAGACCTTACTGGGCGGTGACGGCTTCACACTCGGTTTAGTGTGCAAGCTGTTCTTGGCACTCTCTGCCTTTGCGCTGTTTTATTCGGCCGTGCTGCTGTTGCTCACCAGTTCCGCGAGGAGCTTTAAAGAAGCACAGGCGTATCTGATTCCGCTGTTACTTTTATCGATCGCTCCGGGACTGGTCATTCTGATGCCAGGTTGGAATCTTGCTAGCGGGACGGCTGCATTACCGCTGGTCAACATGCTGTTACTTTCGCGTGAATTGCTGGAGGGCACAGTCGCGCTATTGCCTGCGATGGTTGCGATTGTCTCGACGGTCCTGTACGGAGTGGCTGCGTTGGCAATGGCAGCTCAAGTGTTCGGCAATGATGCGGCTGCGATTGGCAGTCGAGGAGGTTGGAAAGACCTCTTGCAACGCCCTAAAGAATTGTCTCAACAGCCGTCCATCACAGCGGCCTTGGTCGGCTTGGCTATTTTGTTCCCCGCCTACTTTGTCACCTCGGGGCTCCTCTCGCGCGGCGACGCTCAGCCCACTGGGCGGCTTGGGTTGTCGGCAGTGATGACGATCGCCTTATTCGTCGGACTGCCCTGGTTGCTAATGCGTTGGCAACGTATCGACGTGCTGGCTGGCCTCGGTCTTAAGAAGACTTCTTGGCATTACTATGTAGCCGCCGGCATGTTGGGCATTGCTACCTGGCCTTGGATTTTCGAGTTGGTCGTTTTCGCGCAGAGTATCGGGATACGGGGCATCGATCTCTCACAAATTGAAAACGTGGAGGGTCTGCTAGCAGGCTGGAGGGAAGTTCCCTTGTGGTTGATCGTAGTCTGTCTGGGGGTGATTCCTGGAGTTTGCGAAGAGTGCTTTTTTCGCGGCTATCTGTTCAACGGTCTTAAGCAACATCTCAATGCTACTTGGACGATCGTCGTTTCCGCCGTCGCATTCGGGCTCTTTCATGTGGTACTCGCCGGAGGAGCCGCACAGGAGCGTTTACTTCCCAGCACCTTGATGGGGCTGCTGCTCGGGTGGATGGCTTTTCGTAGCGGCAGTATCGTACCATCGATTGTCCTGCATGCGATACACAACAGCACGCTGTTGATTGTCGTTCAATCTCGTGACCTGTTGGCCGAATGGAACATAGGCCAAGTGGAACAAGTCCATCTACCGTGGCTATGGCTGGCTGTCTCCGCCGGCGTGTTGGGGGTGGGTCTACTGATTACCCGGTTGGCAATCAAGCCTGCGCAAATCCCAACGGACGCGACGGCACCAATATGAATCAACGTAAATCCCCTATCAACAACTAACACGGAAAGACCGTAAATGAAAATTGCTTACGTTTTTGCAACCAATATGGCCAGCACCTTCAAGCTTGCCACGATGATTTTGCCTCAGTTGGAACAGGGCAATCACGGAGCCTAGGTGATCGGCATGATGTTCTTCGATGACAACATCTACTGCCTGCGCAAAGGCGATCCCATTGGTGAACGGCTTGCGAAAGTTGCCAAGGAACAGAACATCCTGTTGATGGTATGTGACCAGTGTGCCGTGCGTCGTGGACTGGCCGATGGTGAATTCTCGCAATGTGGTACCGGCGAAGTTCGCGCGAAAGGTTTCGTGGAGGGCGTAGTCGCCGGCTGCTTCCCGCAGTTGTATTCGGCGCTCGGCGGCAACCCGCCCGATCAAGTCATCTCACTTTAACATGTCGAGCTCTTTATCTAAAAGGAAAATAGGATGATACGCATTCGTGCATTGAACCTGCTCTTGTTATCGATTTTCTGGAGCGGCGTTGTCTTAGGCCAAGAGGTCGCAAAGGATACCATTGTGAAGTTCGAAGAATTGCCCGAGGGAGTGGCTAGTTTCGGAGCGGCTACTCTAGGTGATCATATCTATGTCTATAGTGGACATACCGGCAAGACTCATTCGTACTCAAAGAATCACATGTTGATGGGGTTCTTTCGGGCCTCATTACATGGCGATGGAAAATGGGAGTCACTAGCGTTACCCACTCCAGCCCAAGGAGTGGCTTTAGTGGCTTCGAAGGATCGAATCTACCGCATAGGCGGAATGCAAGCTCGTAATGAGCCCGGTGAATCACATGACCTTTACTCCCTCAAGGAGGTTGCCGCCTATAATCCCGCGTCGAACCAGTGGGTGTCGCTGCCGGATCTTCCCGAGCCACGATCGTCACATCGAGCAGCCATCATTGACGATAAACTTTTTGTCTTTGGTGGATGGTCCATTCAGGGAGGCGAAGATGGAGATTGGCTCGAATCGGGTTGTGTTCTTGA
>CAITIF010000303.1 GCA_903892365.1 uncultured Pirellula sp.
CGGTCGGGCTCGCCCCGACACGTCGCAACAGGTTTGGTGCGCTAGACATAGACCTCGCAGATAGCACGCCAAACCTATTGCGTTCGTCGGGCACAAGGCCCTTGAACGCGGGGGTTTCTTTGGGGCTTGGTTGTGGTAGCACGCCAAACCTATTGCGAAGCTTGGGCACAAGGCCCAGCTTCGCGTTGCTCACGCCAACATCGAACACGCTCAACCCTCAGCGGCGGTCGGGCTCGCCCCGACACGTCGCAACAGGTTTGGTGCGCTAGACATAGACCTCGCAGATAGCACGCCAAACCTATTGCGAAGCTTGGGCACAAGGCCCCGCTTCGCTTGGCTCACGCCAACATCGAACACGCTGACCCCTCGGAGGCGGTCGGGCTTGCCCAAACACGTTGCAACAGGTTTGGTTCGCCATACATAGACCGCGCAGGTAGAAGATGAAGCCAGCCGCCAGACACCTACCTTGCTTTCACTGTTTGATTGCGAGCGAAGATTGCAATGGTTATCATTATGTTGCTTCGGTGGTGGATAGAGCACTGGTGGGAACCAACTCGAGTGCCACTGGAACCATATCAATCTTTTTCACCCAATGATTTTGCGGACGACCCAAAACAAGATGATTCCAATCGACCGTCGAGCCGCCCTCAAAATTGCAATCGCAGCAACTGCGGGTTCTGTTGTTTTTCCCGATCTTGACCTGGCAGCACAAGAATCCACGCAGCCCTTCGGATCAGAATTCCCGAACTTAGAATCGCTGACAACCGGCCAGTGGTGGAAGCGAGGGCAATCCACACAAGACACCCAAGTCAAACGAGGAGGAGCTTCACAGGCTCCTTCTATGGATGTTCCTCGCGACCAAGTTGTTGTGTTTGCTTACTACTTGCATCATGCAGGAGTTCTCAAGCTGAGCGCCCAGTTGTACCCACTGAAACCAGGTGAATCGCGCGAGGTTTATCTGGAGTTGATGCGTGAAGGACAATGGCAACAAGCTGCGACAACGCAAGTTCTCTATCCAGGCTGGGATGCTCATTTCAGAATCGAAAACTGGGATTCATCGGTCAGTGTTCCATATCGAGTGCGGCATGGTCAGAATGCTACCTTCGAAGGACTGATTCGACGCGATCCCATCGACAAAAACGAAATTGTTGTCGCCAATCTTTCATGCAATTCAAGCAAAACAATCGGCGAGCGAACGGAGATCATCAACAACCTAAAAGTTCACGATCCAGATCTTCTCTTTTTTAGCGGCGACCAGACCTACCGCCATACGGAGCACACCGCAGGCTGGATCGAGTTTGGGTTGCAATTTCGTGAGATCATTCGCGATCGTCCTACGATTTGTATTCCTGACGACCATGATGTCGGACACGGGAATTTATGGGGCGAGAATGGAAAGCGGTCGACGACACCGGGTGATGACGATGGTGGATACCGTTATCCGGTAGCCTATGTCAATCAAGTGCAGCGACAACAATCCTGGCATTTGCCCGACGCTGTCGATCCCTTGCCAATCGATCGTGATATCCAGGTTTACTTTACGCGATTGAAGCTGGGCGGTGTCGATTTCGCGATCTTGGAAGACCGCAAATTCAAAACCGGTCCCACCAATAAGATTCCTCGCATGGGCCCGCGTCCCGATCATATCAACGACCCAAATTATGATCCGAAAACGGTCGATTTGCCGGGTTTGCAATTACTGGGAGAGAGACAAGAAAAGTTCTTGCGAGACTGGACACAGGATTGGGCGGGAGCATGGACGAAGGTGGTTTTATCGCAAACAGCGTTTTGTGGGGCTGTTCATATGCACGGCAAACGGGATGGCCGATTGCTTGCTGATCTGGATTGCAATGGTTGGCCACAAACACCTCGCAATCGTGCGCTTGAATTGATACGTCAAGCTTGGGCCTTGCATCTTTGCGGTGATCAGCACTTGGCGGTGGTTGTCAAGCATGGCATCGACGAATTCGGAGACGGGCCTTACAGCTTTACTAGTCCGGCGCTGGTCAACACGATCTATGGTCGCTGGTGGCACCCGCTGGATGAAAAGCCAGGCCCCAATCCAGTACCCAACAGTCCATTGCCTTGGACGGGGGATTTTCGCGACGGACTTGGCAATCGGATCAGCATGATGGCGTATGCCAATCCAGAGAATATTCAAGATGAAAAGAAGCGAGCAGACGGCTACGGTATCGCCCGTTTCAACAAAGTGAAACGCACGATCACTTTGGAATGCTGGCCAAGGTTCAGCGATGCCAAACTGGGTGACCAACAACAATTTCCAGGTTGGCCAATCACGGTTGCCATGGAGGCCAACGATGGGCGTAAAGCGACAGGCTGGTTGCCAGAACTGCTGATCGAGGGCGTTGTCGATCCTGTGATTCAAGTCATCGACCAGTCGATCGGCAGCATCCAATACACGGTCCGAGCGGACGGTGCTAGCTTTCATCCCCGCGTTTACTCGACAGGGCCATTTACCGTAAA
>CAITIF010000304.1 GCA_903892365.1 uncultured Pirellula sp.
CTCGGGGAAGATTACAAGGGTGGACTTCGCATTACCGAAATCCGGCAAGGAAGTCCGGCAGACCGAGCACGGCTGGCGGCGGGGGATATTATCGTCGGAGTGATGGATTGGCAGACACCCAAGTTGGAGTCGTTGGCTTGGATTATGAACAACCCAAGCTTCCGACAAGCCGCTTCCGCTAAGTATTACCTCATTCGCAAGCGTTCCAGGATGACTGTCCCCATCGCGTTGGAATCGTCAGCCCTCTCTTCGATATCTCGGAATGGCAGCAAAGACATCCGCTAGGATGTCGGGAACCTGCTGCTTTCTCTTGCCTGCACGAGTTCCCAATAGGGCGGAAATGCGTTATTCTGCATGAATGTCGAATTCCGTTCCAACTCAAAAGTGCCCTTCCTGCGACCGTTCCTTCGAAGTTGATATTCGAAGTGAATTTATGCCCTTTTGTTCGCAGCGCTGTCGTTACGCCGATTTGAATCGCTGGATGACTGAATCGATCGGTCTTCCCATTGGAAGTTCCGAGGAAGAAGATGATGACGAGGAACCTGCACCACCCGCGTCACCACGTGAATGGAATTTCGATTGAGCCTATTTTTGCAACTCGACTTCCTCCGCCCTAGATCCAATTTAGCCTCATGACCGAATCATCTGCGAACAGTCCTGTTGTCCCCAAGGTTTCCGTCGACTGGTTCCGAACCACACCTTGGTGGCGACTTGCGTCTCAAAGCGTGGTTATCTCGTGGCGATCGTCACATGTGCTGTTGTGTGCTGCCGCCATTCTGGCTACCTCTGCAGTCGTGAATCTTTCTGCCTACCTTTTCGGGATCGAAGAAATGGGAGCCGAATCCGTTTGGGGCCAGCCTTCCAGGGGAAGCACCATGTTAGGCCCCTCGATTTTCTCGGAGAATCCCATCAATGTCCTCGAATCAACGTACGGGATGTACTTGAGTCCCGTATATTCTTGGCTGTCTTCACCTACCTTGAATGGAACAGCGCATGCAGTTGCTTCCATGATTGGAATCATTGCGATTTGGTCGTTTGTGGGTGGCTGCATTGCACGCCGTTCCGTGGTGGAACTCGGGACGAACATGACGGCTACTTGGACCGATGTGTTGATGCTGGTGAAAAGCCGATGGCAATCGATTGCTTGGTCCATGACCATGCCCAGTGGCGTGATTTTTTTGTTGATGCTGATACCCTTGGTGATCGGTTGGATTTCCAATATCCCAGCCATTGGACCTTGGATTGCGGGCCTTCTTTTGATTCCCATGGTTTTTTTCTCGATCGCAATCGGCTGGTGTGCCGCGATTACGATTTTTGGATTCCCGCTGTCAGTATGTGCGATCGTTAGCGAAAAGCAGGCTGACGCTTACGATGGCGTATCAAGATCTGCCGCTTATACCTTTCAACGTCCTGTAACCCTGGTCCTGTGCGTGATCGTCGCACAATGGTTTGGGTCCGTTGTTGGGCAAATGGTAGTCATGGTTTACGGCACTGGTTACCAAGTGATTGGGACTGCCTTCGATATCGGTTCTTTTTCGAGTCTCAAAACTTTGGATACGTTTTGGGGTGAAGTGGTTCGTGGGATTATCCCGCTGTTGATTTCAGCTTTCTGCTTTAGCTACTTCTGGACTGTATCTTCGGCTACCTATTTGATTCTTCGAAGGGATGTCGATCACACTGAATTTGACTCCATCGACATGAATGTTGCGAGCGAGCCAAAGGC
>CAITIF010000305.1 GCA_903892365.1 uncultured Pirellula sp.
ATGTTGGCAAGAAAGGCGCTTTTGGATCGATTCGCCGTGTCCGCTTCACGCTTCGCATTTGCAAGTTCCGTATTCCGTTCATTGAGCTCCTTCTGTGAGGCGAGCATCGATTCAAATAGCGAATTGAATTGGTTCGCTAGATCTCCAAGTTCGTCGCTACCTCGATCGCTAACGCGGGTTTTACCTGGCAGAACACTTGGAGAATTAATCTCCGTTGTCATCTTGCAAATCCTTGCTATCACGATTTTGCCCATCAGCAAATATACCAACAAGCTTAAGAGGGCACCCATAATCAGAACATGTCTGCGAATATCTTCCAAGGCTTGTATGCCTTCTGCCATGATTTCACGATCGAGTTTACAGACGCAATCGATAGCCCCTTCTCCTCGCATTTCTTCGATCCGAATATGAGCACCCATCGTCTCGGCATCCAACAGCTCATTGGAAGATGTCTTATTAGAACTGGTGAAGCTATTCGCGATGCTTTCGGAGATGCTGAATGGAAACCGCAGAGATCGAGAGAGACTCGCCAATTCCCGCTCATCCAGCTTCCGAAGCTCAATGATCGTGCCTCGAACAGGCCCTGTTCCCTCACTTGTTAAAATTTGCGATGCACCCATCAAGTAGGGCTGGTTCTCTACAAGGACCATTCCTGAGAGTTTGTCGTTCAGGTTCGCGCTGGCAAGTGAAAATCGAGACCAATCTTTTTCAAGTACGGCTTTTGGGGTTGGGGCAAGTTGCTTAGTTTCGAAATCAAAGCCTACCGATGCCTTCGTCCCCCCTTTTGAGTCAAGGTAAAGTAAGCAATTGATATTCAGCCTAGCAATTCCGTCCGAAGTCAAATTGACCTTAACATACTCTTCGTTGAGATCTTCGACGTAGGCGTACGTTTCATCCCAGGCACCCCAATCACTTGCGTGTACTGCAAGTTGACTGGCTCGTTCAGAAACTAGATTTTTTGCACGAATCGCATTTTCAATCGCGTGGTAATTTTCCAAATTTGCGAATCTTGCGCGAATACTATGACTTAACACTTCCCATGCCCACCAACCCATCGTCGATGCAGCGAGCACTATAATCAATAACAACCGGAGCCGAAGCCCCAGCCTAAAGGGATGGAGCATACCTGATTTGGTAAAGATCCTAAACATGACTAAGTGATGCTCCGCCAAACGTCGAGGCTTGACCAAGGGGTGTTGCTATCGCAGAAGGCTTCAGTCCCTTGCTACTTGTTTTTCCGATCCAATTTTGGCAAACCTCGATCAGCTTTGTTTTGTTAATTGGCTTTGTCGTATAGTCATCGCACCCAGCATTAATACATCGAGCACGATCTTCCGCCATAGCATGTGCTGTCAATGCCACGATGCTGATAGAGAAACATTGCTGCCGCAAAGTAGAAGCGAGGGTATAGCCGTCCATTTCTGGCATTTGCATGTCGGTTAACAACAGATCGTATTGCTTTCCTTCGAATGTGGACGACAAAATTTTCTGAAGTGCAATACTTCCGTTTTCAGCGATATCCACTTCAGCACCGGCCTTCTTCAAGTGGAAGGCGATTAGTCTTTGGTTGTCGATGCCGTCCTCGGCCAAAAGAATTCGGCCAGCCAACTTTTTTTTCTCAGCGGGGAGCACTCCCGGCAAAGCCGAAAGCATGTCCAACCTTTCAATGGCCGGAGCCCCTGGTGGTACAACAAGTGGTAGTTCAAGACGGAAACAGGAGCCCTTCCCAAGCTCCGTACGATACAGCAGAACATCGCCGCCCATCATCCTTGCCAATCGACGACTGATGGTAAGCCCAAGGCCGGTTCCGCCAAACTTTCGAGAGACCGTTTCATCAGCTTGGCTAAACGCCATAAACAGCGCCTTGATTTGTTGCTCGTCAAGGCCAACCCCCGTGTCGTGAATGCCAAAAACCAACTTCGGCTCGGACGAATTTGAGACATGTACTTCCAGACAAACACTCCCCTGTTCTGTGAATTTGATTGCGTTCCCAACCAAATTCATCAGAATTTGTCGGAGGCGTGATGGGTCGCTAACAATGCTTTTTGGTACGGGGGTACTAATTTTCGTTTCAAAGGAAACTCCCTTCTCTTTCGATTTGGATTGAAAGAGGCTTGCCACTTCACGAAGGATAACATCAATCGGCGTATCGACTCTTTCTAAGGTGATTTTCTCCGCTTCGATTTTTGAAATGTCGAGAATGTCGTTAATTATGGAGAGAAGATGTTCACCTGACCTTCGAATGGTACCAACAACTTCCTTTCGCTCCTCCGCATGGATTTTGCGTCCTTCATCCTGCAGCACATCCGCGTATCCAAGGATGGCCGTCAGAGGTGTTCGAATTTCATGGCTCATATTAGTAAGAAAAGCACTTTTCGATCGATTGACACTTTCAGCTCGATACTGCGCGTCCCGCAATTCCGTTAGATCGAAGGAAGCGCTGACAAAGCCCTGGAAACATCCGGTTGTGTCAAACTGTGGGTTTCCTCGAAACATCATCAAACGGTATTCACCGTCATTACGCCGCATTCGGCTTTCGATTTCGAAAACACTTCGGTCTTTGTAGGACTGATGAAATGTTCCTAAAAATGCAGTTCTATCATCGGGATGAAGATTATCCTGCCATCCATCGACAACTTCTTTCAAGAAGTCTCTTCCTGTAAATCTTAGCCACGGTTCGTTAAAGTACGCCGCCTTGCCATCCGCCCGGCATGTCCATATCAACATAGGTGCTCCATCTGCAATCAACCGAAACTTCACTTCACTCGCAGAGATCTCTTGCTGAGCAGCTTTCCGAACGGTGATATCATGTCGAATAGAAACGTACTTTTCAATTTTACCGTCTGAGTCAAACAATGGGCAGATGATGCTATCAACCCAATAAATGCTTCCATCTTTGGCTCGATTGCAGACCTCGCCTTGCCATGATTTTCCAGACGAAATCTTCTCCCAAACAGAAACCCAAAAACTAGTCGGGTGGTACCCTGAATTGAGTATGCTGTGGTTCTGGCCAATTAGTTCTTCTAGGCGATAGCCGCTTACCCTACAAAACTCGGCGTTCGCGTCGATGATTCTACCTTGGCGATCCGTGATCGAAACGATGGAATGCTGATCAATCACCGTTCGAAATGCGCCAACCTCACGAAGAGCAACTTCGGCCTCGTGCTTGGATCTCTCTAGATCTTTCGTCATTTCGACAGCGATCGCAACTTCCCGCGATCTTCGATTGAACAAGGGTAACCAGAGTGCTGCGAAAGCGAAGCTAACGACACACACCCAAAATCCGGCCTGACAACAAACGAACGTAAGCAAGGCCCCACAAGCAAACATGAGAAGCCCGGATGCCCATGGCAACAGATCGCTAAAGATGTTCTTGCGAACAGATGGCTTAAACATGACGTGATGCGATCGTAGATAATTGAAGATAATTGGAATTCAAACTTTGGTTCTCAAAAGTGCGTCAAGAACGAATTGCCGATAGATTTGCGATAAGATCTTCTGCCATTTTTAGCTTTTGCTCGAACTCTGTATCTCGTGCTAACGCTGCTTCCAGAAGACCTGCGATCACGGTGATTTGCTCAAAGCCGTAGCTGGCAGCCGAGCCTTTGATTTGATGAGCAAACCGTTTTAGCTCTGGCCAGTTTTGTGACTTGAGGAATTCGAC
>CAITIF010000306.1 GCA_903892365.1 uncultured Pirellula sp.
AAAAAACTTGGAGGGGGATCCAAAGTCCATCGAAATGGAATCGTCCACAATGGTAAAAAAATGGAGATCTTCTTCTTCCAAAAAGATCTTCAGATACAAACGATCCATTCGAGCAAAAAGATTCCAGTCGATGAACCGTAGGTCGTCGCCGTTGACATAGTTCCGGAAGTCCGCAAACTCGACGCTTTGTCCTTTGCGTTTGCTTCTTCGCTCTCCTTTCATGCGTCCACGGAAAATTTTACGACTTACCAGCTCCATTCGTTCCAGCTTGCTCATCATTTCGGCCGTCAGGAGCGGCGACGAGTTCCTGTCGACAACAGCGCTTGAACGATCGATCATGGGGCTTTGCGTAAGGGAGTAGGGCGTCGGATGGGTTCGTAACATTCAGGATGGCTCGCTCGCTGAAGTTCCCTTCAGAAGGTGCGATTGACCGTTGATTGTAACCTTGGTTCGCATTAGCCGGGTGCTCCTTCGATGAAGCTGCCAGCGCTTTCCTAGAACAATTCCTTGATTTCACGAAACCCGAAGTCAACCAGGGGGAAGGGGCGACCAGCCGGTCCCGGCAAATGGCTTTCTAAGTTCAGACCTAGCGAATGAAAGATGGTTGCGACGATATCGGGTGGCTCGGTCGGACGATCGACGGGAACGGCACCGATTGGGTCGCTGGCACCTACAATTCTTCCCCCTTGGACGCCCCCGCCCGCAAAGCACACCGAAAAACATTGAGGCCAATGATCGCGGCCACCAGCCGGGTTAACTTTTGGGGTTCGTCCGAATTCGGCAAGATTGCAAACCATCGTATCGTCCAGCATGCCGCGTTGGCTCAGGTCTTCAATCAATGCAGAATAGCCTTGATCATACATGGGAGCGACAACATTCTTCATCCCTTCGATCGAAGTGAAGGGCTTACTGCCGTGTATGTCCCAGCTAATCTCGTCAAAGACGGTGAGAAAAGTGTTGATAGTCACGAATCGGACACCAGCTTCAACAAGCCTTCTCGCTAGAAGACAACACTGTCCGAATCGGTGCATCCCATACCGTTCACGAACGGAAATAGGTTCTTGGTTCAGATCGAACGCAAGCCTCGCTTCGGAACTGGTCATCAGTCGATAGGCGGATTGAAAACTATCGTCCATCATTTTGGCGGATTCACTGGCCTCAAAGTTCTTCACGGTCGAATCCACGATGTCTCGCATCCTTCGTCTTCGATCGATTCGAGCCGTTCCGATGGAATCAGGGGGAAGCAAGTCGGGTACCTTGAAGTCCTTTTGGGAAGGGTCTGCCATTAACGCAAACGGATCATGGGCTTTCCCCAAGAATCCGCCAGCCTGCCCGTTGGGAAGATTGCCTCCCCCACGTCCCATGGTTTCAGGAAGCACAATATGGGCAGGCAAATCGGTTCTTCTCCCTAGAAGATAACTTGCGACGGAGCCTGCATGAGGCGTGTTCACACCACCAGCAAACTGACGTCCCGTTTGCATGATCTGCCAACCCGCGTCATGGACTGCAGCCCCGCGATGAAAACAGGATCGGACAATAGAAAACCGATCCGCAATCTTGGCGTGTAGGGGCAATATTTCGGAGATCTGTACTCCAGACGCGTTTGTGGGGATCGGTTGGAAAGGACCGCGTATCTCTGATGGCGCATCCGGCTTCATGTCGAACGTATCCAACTGGCTTGGGGCGCCCAAGTTAAAAATCATAATGGCCGACCGTTTGCTTTTGCTCGGATCCACTTGGCCAGCTTTTGCCGCAGCAAGGTATTGAGGCAATCCAAAGCCGATACTTCCTAATACCCCGGCCTGCAGGAAATCACGCCGGGTTACTCCATTGCAAGTTTGTGCGGAACCTCGTCCTTCGAATGTGATCATGACGTAATTTCCTATTGGTGGTGACGTTGCAAGACGCTTCTTATTCTAACTGAAAACCGATGGCCATAAGTGGATCGGCGTGCCAAAAAACTTCAACCTAAACCTCAACTTCAACCTAAACTTTAACTCGCATTCCAAAACGTCAAACTGTGCTCGGAGTTGAAGTTGAAGTTGAAGTTAAGGTTGAAGCTGAAACCGCAATACGGCTTAAGTTAGATGCAACTCGGCTAGCATTCTCTCCAGCATTTCCATAGGTAGACCAACGACGTTAGTGGCCGATCCCTGATCCAAACGAATCCAGTCGGGGCCATCCTGAAATCCAAATGCACCCGCTTTTCCTATCCACTGGTCCGTATCTAGGTAAGCCTCAAGCTGGCTGTCGGTAATGGGTTCCATCCACAATCGCGACACATCGACTCTAACATGTCGCTGCGCCGAAGCCTTGTCCCACAAACACAGGCCACTGTACACCGAGTGGTTTCGGCCTCGTAATCGTTCGAGCATCTGCTTAGCATGGTCGCGATTCTCTGGCTTGCCCAAGATGATCGCAACGCACTCTGCGACCGTGTCACATGCCAGCACCAGTCCGCTGTCAATTTTCTCGATGACATTCGCCGCTTTTTGGTAGGCCAGTCTCGCGACAAGTTCAGGCGGAGTTTCTCGCGAACAAATTCCACATTCGGCACTGGGATCCGGCTCAACCACTCGAAAGCGGTATCCAAATCTCTCCAGCAGCTCTTTCCTTCTGGGGGACGAGCTAGCCAAAATGATCTCTCTCGAATCCGCTTGAAAGTTTTCTGCGGGGTGCATTGATACGTTGAGCATGCCAATAATCCTGAGCTAGCGTCTATCCATGATTTCGTGGCGGCTGAGGCGGTTGCGGTGGGAATTGCTGATTCAATCGAGGGCGAAGTTGCTCCCATGACGCTCGCAGCGATTCAAGCAACCGATGAATATGCCCGGATGCAAGGTAAACTCGGCAACTGACAGCAGATTGAGGGTAAAAGTTCGTGATGAAATCAAAGCTGAATTCGTAAGGACCATGACCAATCATGACAGCATTCGCATAAGCTCCACTTAGAATCTCGTCGCGAAGTTTTAGGTCGTCGTACACCTCTTGTGGGTTTTGACGCTTGAGCAAATTCGGGTTGGTCCCGCCGACGCCTTGTCCGTCATCGCTGCCACTGGGTGAACCATGATTGGGCGTGCCACTGTTCGGTGTGCCACTGCTAGGCACGCCCCCGTTAGAAATATTGCCGGGAGCCACAGGGATGTTGGTTGAATTGGCTGAGGGCTGCTTCGAGCCAGAAGCACCAGCGGAACCCATTCCTGGCGGTTGATCCAGTGACGGCTGTACCGAAGGTAAACCATGCAAAATGTCGACAGAGTTCATATCCGAAGGGCTCGGTGCCGCATGAGCCATCGGCGGTGGAACAGGAGCTACTGCGGGGGCGGAAGGTGCACCGGGAAGTTCACCGTATCGATTGCGAAACAGCTCGACATTCGCAGCCAAGGCGTCAATGAACTGAGGCATTACCATGTGAGGCAAAATCACTCGTGCGACAATCGCGTTCGGACGAGGAAGGTTTCGAACGAAATCGAGCAAATACTCCGTCCCGCCTGTTACGACGATCACCCCCGTACTAATTTCACCTCTTGCTATGTGGTCGGGAATACGAGCCCTCATGGCGGGCATGTTTTCGCTTGGATCAGGACGTTCTTCAGAAGGAAACGGCATCGTGCAATTCCAATGAGGGATTTTCAAAAACGAAACAAGGCTTTCACTGGTGATGGATTGTGGACCATCCCAGCAATAATGGCGGGCCAAGGCAACAAAAGAATAGCAGATTCTTCAGAAAATGTCCGTATGGTCGAGCTGCACTTTTTCCCGATAACCTGCGGATCGCACAGAAGGTACGATTACAGAATCCAAGGAATCTAGTATAACGAGGACATCTTATCGTTCTCATCATTACATTTTCGCTTGTCCAAGAACAAAAAGTATGCTCCGGTACGTAGTCCGATGCGGCGTGATGCGCTCGCTTTTTGTCATGAATGCCAGGTCGGAGCTACGGCGCGGTCAGTTTGTAATCGCTCGTACCAATCGTGGACTAGAAAGAGGCGAAGTGCTGTGCGAGGCGACCGATCATGTTGTCGGGCAAATGAAAGACCCACCCTCTGGGAACATTCAGCGCGAGTCCTCGGCGGAAGATGAGAATGATCACATGCAATTGATGGTTCGGCAAAAACGCGAATTCGAGAACTGCAAACGCATGATTCGCGAATCGGGATTGCCGATGTCTCTTGTGGATGTCGAACTGATTTTCGGTGGCGAACAGGTCATCGTTTATTATTGTTCTGAAGATCGCGTTGATTTTCGGGAACTGGTAAAGAAGCTTTCGTCCCAATATCAAACGCGTATCGAAATGCGTCAAATCGGGGCCCGAGATGAAGCCAAAATGCTCGCGGACTATGGCGACTGTGGCAAACCTGTTTGCTGCAATACTCACTTATCCGAAATGCCACCGGTGTCGATGAGAATGGCAAAGCTTCAAAAAGCAACGCTGGATCCGAACAAGATTTCAGGACGATGCGGACGACTCAAATGCTGCCTTCGCTACGAAAATGATCACTATGAAGAGGCTGCTGCCGATCTTCCGACGCCGGGAAGTGACATTGTGACCACCCAAGGAAAAGGTAGAGTAATTGCTGTCGAGTTATTAGCTCAGCAGTTGCTGGTCCAGACCGAAGACAATCGACGAATCATGATCCCTGCTAGCGAATGCCTAACCGTCCTAAAACGAGCTGCTGAAAGATAATCATGCACGAACATGTTCTCGCTATTGTCGAACTGCTGCAACAAGATCAAAGATACCATCTTGAAGGGTACCAGTTCGTGCGCGAATCGCTCGCGTACGCACAAAAGATCATGAAACTGCCAGCGACCAATGATGAAGACAGCCAAGAAAAGCAAGATCACCATCTGACCGGTCAACAACTGTGTCAAGCCATTCGCGAATTCGCTCTGGAACAATACGGTTTCATGGCCAAAACCGTACTCAACAGCTGGGGCATTCACACAACAGGTGATTTTGGTGAAATCGTTTACAACCTGATCCGAATCAAGGAAATGCGGAAGAGCAAAACAGATCGACGTGAAGACTTCGACGATCAGTACTCATTCGATGAAGCTTTCGAGCCTCGTTTCGAACTGGCTCAAGACCCCAGCTAGGTTTGGGGTTCGGGCTGAGCTTAAAAACCTGGACCTAAACTTCAACGAAAACTAACGCTCTAGCACAAGTGCTAACCCGCTGGTTTGAGGTTGAAGTGAGAGTTCTAGCCATAACTCGGCTAGCGCCTCAGGCTCAGCAATTCGCTTCCTTAGCAAATCTCTTCAACTTGCACCAACCAACGCACAAGATGCAATTGATAGATTCTCTCACCCACCCATCAAGGTTGATGGAACATTCGGACATAAGGCTGCAGCCATGGACATCCCATGGCGAGAATGAGGGCCCAGAGAGCATCGACGGCCTCGGCATCCGTCGAGTTCAAGCTCGGCGGAGCCCCAAAATTTGAAATCAACCAATGAGGCATTTCAAAAGCAGCAACGCTAAATCACTAAATCAATAAACTTCAGGCAGAAGCCTAGCTAAGCTTCCACGCCGCGATCAATTGCTCAGCTCCAGGAGTCAGTTTACGAAGCTTTCCTGCAATCACTGACTTATCCGCTTTCGAGGCCTTTTCGCTCTTCTTGTGAAGTAGTCCCAACTTCTTGGTGCGATGTCTGCGACGTCGAAGTTCGCGTTGTCTTTCTGTGCCAGCCATAGTAATCCTTAGCGATATGCAAATTTGAGTTGTGAAAATGGCAA
>CAITIF010000307.1 GCA_903892365.1 uncultured Pirellula sp.
TCGCCATCCGAGGCGAGCATCGCGAAAATCGAAGCCGATGCGAGGCCTGCTAAGTCGACGTTGGATATGTCCGAAGCCGCAGCGGCTGGCACCATTTCGCAACAAGACCTGGTCGACGCTCGCGAAAGATATACAGCTGCCGAGGCAATGTTGAAGCAAACCGAGGCTGGTCGCGAGCAAGCCAACGCAGCGTATGCTGGAAGCAAAGATGCGATCGTGTTGGCTGAAGAGAAGCTAAAGACGGTCGAGTTTAGTTTGAGCCAGTGCACCGTTGTTGCTCCTGCAAACGGTTTTGTTACGAACTGGAATATACGTGATGGAACGTTTATCGTCCCTTCACCTGCTGCCGCAGCTGGTACTTTTCTCGACACCTCAGAACTCTCGATTATCGCGCCGTTCAAAGAGCTGATACTTGTGAACGTCAAGTCTGGCCAGGAAGTCGAATTTGTGTTCAAGAGTCATCCTGGTCGGTTGTTTCATGGCAAAGTAGATTCCATTCTAGAGGCGATTGCATACTTTGGCCTACCCAGGATGCAAGCGAGAATGAAGATAGCGTTGATGAGATCGGTAGGTGGCAGCTTGCGGTCGACGAAACGAACGAACTGATTGAGACAGGCGAAGTCAACGAAGTTGAGTGATCGCAACTCTAGTGCTGGACTCTTGGAAACCAAAAACGAAAAAGGGCGGGCAATATGGCAATGACCACCAAAACCACCACAAGCCAAGGATCCACCGATGCCCACAATCCTTTTGCGGCAACATCGCGAATGTTGGGAATGCGAGATCCAATAAATGTGTAAATGACAGTCGCCGGAAGAACACCTAAATGCGTCGTCCACCAGAATGTCGTTAGTGGAATGTTCGTTGCACCTGCACCGTAGTTGACCAAGGTAAACGGCACGTGGGCCAATCGTAGCCAGATCAGATAGAAAGCCCCGTCCCGCGCGAACTTCTTATTAAGCCATCGAAGATAGATTTGCCATCGACGGTGAAGCAAGTGCCGAACCAAGAAACGCCCAACCAGGAACGACAGGACGGCCGCAGCGGTCAATCCAAGCTCCACCATCAAAAGCGCAGCTACAAAACCAAAAAGCCAACCAAAAACGATCGATTTGCCTGCTGTCCCAGGAATCAATGACAATCCCGTGTAAACGACAAGCCCCAAAACATAGCAAGTGATTGGGTGCGAAGTAATTTTGCTTCGAAGCATGTCCTCTCGTTGCGCAATCCAATCCAAGTCCGGTAGATACCTAACAACGATGCCTACAGTTGATACGGCAACCAAAAGATAGATTGCGAACAGCAACCGCTGTGGAATTCGAATCGATCTTTTTTCAGGCTTCGTCTCTGTCTTTGTACTAACCGCACACTGTTGTGTCACTGGGTACCACACTGTGCCCAATTGGGCCAAAAATGGGCGCTGCTGGCTCTAGCCGCGTTGAGCTTCATTGGGCTAGATACGTAGTCGCGACTAGAGTCCTCATCTTTACCCCTGTCTTTTCCACTTTGCACACCTCGCCCCTTTTAGGGGAGAGGGGCTGGGGGTGAGGGGTTTTGCACTGCGTTTTGATTGGGATTTTGGTCTCGGTCGTATTGTCATGCCTTACTTAGTAGATACAAGCAATCCATTGCACCGGAGCCTTGTCACGAACAGATCTATCCCTCACTCTTCGGCCCCCTGCCCCCGAAACAGGGCGATGGGGAGGAAAA
>CAITIF010000308.1 GCA_903892365.1 uncultured Pirellula sp.
CGATTCAAACAAGTAATCGACACTGGGCTTGCAAGCACTCACGGGTGGATCGTCGGTAACACGAATTTGAATATTAGCAAGACGTCGTTCCACCTTCATGTGCTTTCCGCCAGGAGCAATGTAGATGTGATTCGCTTTTGCAAATTCCCTATCAGAAGCCTCGGACACGTTCAGTTTTGTGGCGTTGTTGAGATGCTCGGCGAGGCTTTTGGTGAAAACGGGAGGCATGTGCTGAACGATGAAAATCGGCACCCCCAGATCCACGGGCAATTCTTTGACTAGAGTTGTTAACGATTGAGGACCTCCTGTGGAAATGCCAATGCAGACGCACTTTGGATTGCTGGGGCCAACAAAAGCCCGTTTTTGCATCAAACTTGGAATTGGAGTCGTCGTCGCGCTCCGTGTTACGTGAGAAACAGACGCAGCGGAGTTCAGTTTAGCCCCAGAAGATCGCAGCGGTCTTCTGGACTTTTTAAATCGAATCGTTTGAAGCTGCTTGCTTAACTGCAATTCAAGGTTGCGCTTGTTAGCAAGAGAGTCGGAACTGGTTGGCTTCAGGATTAAATCCAAGGCGCCCATACGAAGCGCCGAAAGTGTCTGATTGGCGCTTTCCAAGGTCTCCGAGCACACCATAACCACTTCGCAATCAATCCCTCGCTTTCTCAGTTCTTGAAGCGTGGATAGACCATCGCGGCGAGGCATCTGAATGTCGAGCGTGATCAAATCTGGCTTCAGTTTTTCAGCCATTCCAAGGCAATCTTCACCATCAAATGCGGACCCAACCACTTCAACATCGTCCAATGTCGAAAGGATTTCGGATATTGCACGACGGTAAAGCGCCGTGTCATCCGTGACAAGCACACGTAGGCGATTCTGTTCTTTTGAGGCTAAAGCATTCATGGACCTAGAAGTTGATTCAAGGGCGATTGGTGATTCGGAGGATGGGCTGTCGTCTCGCTGTGGAGCGATATGCGAATGTTTTCAGACTTCGCTCCTGCAAAGGACGTGAACCGCACGGTAGTTTTCAACCATCCACTAAGCATAGGTCTTGTCAGGACGACTCTCCCGAGTCCGAAAACGTCCAATCAGTCCATTCATCTCTTCTGCAAGCTGGCTCAATCGGTTTCCAGCGTTCAGTGATTCATCGGCACCTTCCGCGGTTTGCATAAGGACGTTGTCCACACGTGCGATATTTTGCGTGATTTCTCTGCTAGCCATGGCCGTTTCTGAAACCCCGCGAGCAACCGTTTCCGCAGCCGAGGCCGTGGTACTGACATTGTCTGAAATTTGACGCGTTGTAATGCTTTGCTCTTCAACAGCGGATGCAATGGTCCTTGATACTTCATTGTCGTTGTTGATCACGTCACTGATTTCGCGGATCGAATCAACGGCTTGGCCTGTAGAGGACTGCATGGCTTCGATACGTGTTCGAATATCATGCGTGGCTGCAGCGGTTTGCTTCGCCAATTCTTTGACTTCCGTAGCCACAACCGCGAAGCCCTTACCTGCCTCACCCGCTCTTGCTGCCTCGATGGTAGCGTTTAAAGCAAGAAGATTAGTTTGTTCGGCGATGTCTTGAATCACCTCGATCACTTTACCGATCGCGTCCGCTGCTTCACCAAGATTAGAAATCTTGTTGTTGCTAATTTCGACAAGGCTTGCCGCTTCACCTGCAACAGTGGCGCTCTTTCCGGCGTTCCGAGCGATTTCTCGAATGGTTTGATTCATTTCTTCGACACTAGCGGCAACAGCCCGAATCGTATGGCTCATACCATCTGTACTTTCAGAAACTTCTCGCATGTTCATCGTCCTGAAACATAGCCATTCCTGCTCACTAGGGAAACCGTATCCGTGTTCTCGCCGGGGAATGGTAGCTCACCTAGAGTGACAGGCTTTTGTAATCGCTAAATATTCCGCAAACGAATCGTATTCACGTTCGAGTTTGCGGTTGAAAGCGGTCGTACGCATTACGGCTTACGTAACAGCCTGAATTGCGGATGGGATGATTTACGATTGTGAGTGTTGAAGGATATTTATTCAACGCTTTGCGAACTCGAAGACGCGTTTCGGTCTATCGATTGGAAGAAAGCTACCAGAAAATCTTTCGAAATCGACAAAGTTGATTTGACTGTCGTTAGTCATAACCAACATTTAGAAGTCCTGCCAAATCAGGCAGAATTGTTGAAGTTTCCTAAACAAGCATCCACCGATGCATCCAGAGCAAAGCAAGAGAGATACTATGAAGGTATTAGTCGCCGACGATTCCGGAATCATGCGCAAGATTATCATTCGATCACTTAAGGCCGTCGGTGTCTCGGACATCGTCGAAGCCGCTAACGGTCAAGAGGCGATCGATGCCTACAAGGCCGAGCCAGTTGATTTGATTCTGACGGATTGGAACATGCCAGAAAAATCAGGACTCGATGTGGTTGTCGAGATCCGAGCGCTCGGTTCGCAAGTACCGATCATTATGGTCACAACCGAAGCACAAAAAGGGCAAGTGATTGCCGCGATTCAAGCTGGCGTGAACGACTACCTAACCAAGCCATTTGAGGCAGACGATTTGCGTGCAAAGCTAGACAAATTCGTGACTGTGTAGTTGGCATTTGTTCGATTCGTGGTCACCACTCTATCCCACCCAACGATTCACCATGATTGTTCAGCCACTTTTATCTATTGTCGAATTATCCGAAAAGCGAAAGAGATTGATTCTGCCATTCGTTGAATGCA
>CAITIF010000309.1 GCA_903892365.1 uncultured Pirellula sp.
GCCCCATGGGCTCTTCCAGCTTGGCTCGTCCGGACGAGCTGATTTCCAGAGCGCAAAATCGCCGGGGGATCGTTTACGAGACGCTGCGTCGCCCCCTTCTCCCTGTTGCGAATCGACAGATCGATTGCTCAACTGGCCATACTGAGGATCTTTCATGACGTCGAAAAACACGTCTCCACCATTCACGTACGCGAATCCACGCTCAATCAACTCTTGTACAAACAGAATGATCTCATCCATACTGTCGGTTGCGCGGGGCAAATGATCAATTTGGTCGACGCCAAGCGATTGAAGATTGGATAGATAGTCTGCAGTCATGGCCGTAGCCAACTGAAACATCGATATTCCCTTCTCGCGGGACTTGTTGATAAGCTTGTCATCGACGTCGGTAATGTTGACGACCCAGGTCACTTCAAAACCGGAATAAACAAGGTAGCGTTTGATTGTATCGAAGATCACTGGGCCAACCATATGACCGATGTGCGCTTCGGCGTAGACAGTGGGACCACACAAGTACATTCCAACTCGATCGGGCTCGATCGTTTGAAAAGGTTCTTTGGTCTTGGTCAGCGTGTTGTAAATTCGGATCGAGTTGGTGGTCACGTCAATTATGGTCTAGCTTGAGTACGGAATCGTCACATGAACCCTAAGTTTAGCAAAATCAGCCCCGCTCGGGATAGTATGCTTGCTGGATGCATGGGTACAGGGCAATTTCCCCAGGGGCTTCCTCGCTGCTCCCAACGGACAGGCATCCGCAGAGGAGTTTAGGAAAACATGGTTCGAAACACGGTAAAAAAGCTCCGCAGCGAATTCCTGGATTTGGTATGGTCGGTGGGTGGCACCGTTCGACCGGGGGCATCGCAGGAATACCAAGTTTGGCAGCAAAATGGTGAGGGCAGTCAAAAGACGATTCTGCGCGAACCGTTTACAGAAGAAATACCCGCCATCCCGTTTGCTGGTAATCATCAAGCCATTGGGCCGGCCATGGCTGGGCTTTCCCATGATTTGCGTGCAGGTTACCCGGCGGAACTTGGTGTTCCGTCGACTCTTGCTTTCGGGCAAGAGTACATCGTGACCATTCCTAACGGTCGAATGTTGTCCAGCCTTGGGATCATCATCAGTCCTGATAATGTTCACCTTCAAGATCTAAGTGGCGGCAGTTTTCGTGGCTTGGCTCACCACCCTCTTTGTTACGATGGAATGTACCTGCCGCCCGTTAGGCGGCTCCGCGGAACGGCGGTCGTGCTTGCTACCGGCTTAGGGCAGCGAAACTATTATCATTGGACGGCCGAGATCCTGCCCCGCTTGCGACTGCTGGAACAGGCTGGGGTACAACCGGACTATTACTGCATCCCCAAAAGGCATCAATACCATTTTGAATCTTTGGTCTTGATGGGCATCCCTAGGGAGCGTTTGGTTCCTGTGAGTAAATACACGCACTTGCAGGCAGACAACTTGCTGGTGCCCTCCGTAAATCGCCAGGAGATGACGCGAGAGAACGCTCAATATCTTTATCAGAAGATCGCAGTTCCGCACGGTGCTAATTCGAAAGTTCGAACATCTGCGCAGATCTATATCGCGCGACGTAGGCGACATTGGCGGTCGATCCAGAACGAATCTCGGCTGATGGACCGGCTCAGCAAACTTGGCTTCCAGCGATATTATTTAGAAGACATGTCGATGCTGGAACAGGTCCAGCTGTTTTATCATGCCGACACGGTCGTTGGCCCGCATGGTTCGGGGCTCGTCAATTTGGTCTACTGTAAGCCTGGGACACGCGTTGTCGAAATTGGTACGCCGGTACGTCCAAGTGGGCTCTTTCATCGCATTGCGCACCACCGCGGACTTTGTTACAAGAATTTCATTGGGATTGCGAGCAACATTCGGGCGGATGAATCGAATATCCTGTGTGATGAGAACGACTTGATTGCACTCTTAAGGGAGATGGATTGATGGTTGGGATTGGATTGACGGAACTTTTGATCTTAGTGGTGTTGGCGGTAGTCATGCTTTCTGTCGTTGGTGCGGTTCTTTTCGTTGTGTTTACAGCGAAAAAGAAATAGCCATGGTGTTCGCCGAAGTCCGTAATCGCCAGGCAAGTTCGAAAATATCCTTTCGTTGAGAAGCTTGAGAAAACGATTGTTGATGACGGATTGTCACCGCCTTGTCATGGGGTGCTTGCTGTTGTGATAACGCAAAAAAGAACTCTCCAGCTGCGTGCAAAATGAGGGATTTAAGCCAGCAGCTGGAGAGACGCTTCGGAGAATGTCAAAGCTTTGGATGTTGTTGTGGCTCGTTAGCTTCGACAAACATACTATCGCAGTGGCGATGGACACGTTCGGTCAACAGGAAAAAATAAAAACCCATGAATCGAAATCACGCGTTGCTGCTCCTGTCTGAATGCACAGGGGATGACATTTGGTCGGTCGAATATTGCCTGCAACGGTCCGTTCCCGAGGCGTGGATTCGAAAGCTTCAAGATGCTTATGAAAGTGGTTTCGATTGCCTCGACTCGCAAATCTTTTTCCAGGGCCAAGTCGTAAATCAGTTCGAAGGAGTTCGCGACGTTGATTTGGCCTGCATGATTGCTCAGTCGTTGAAGTTAGACGTTCGTCGAATTGTTCAACGCTATTCGACGCGAGCCGGGGTCGTACGAGCCATTCGCGAAGAGCTCGAAGAGGGCTGACTCTTGCTGCCTCCCCTACTATTGCATGGTTTGCAAAGATCGGTCAAAGTACTGGCTTCATTTCTCTGGTTCCTCAAGGATAAAAAAATCGTGACATTGGAAATCGCAACCCTCCGCCGTGAACGAACCAATCGCAACAGGTTTCGATGCCTTCTACTGTTGTCTGCTTTTTGTATTCCGACCGGGTTTGGTTGCAATTCGCCAGAGCCGACTGAAGTTTCAGCAGAAACTAGCGGCTACCTGCCAAAAGACAGCAAAACGGCCAGTTCCCCAACTTCGAAGGACAGTGCACCCGTTTCAGCCGACAGTGCGATTGGCGATGCCAAAGTCGCTGAAAAATCGCTAGGTTCCGCCACGGAAGGGGCTCCAGCAATTCCGCCGGCCGCCACGGTTCCAACGTTCGAGCCTGGAAAGGTCGATCCAAAGATTGCAGCCAAAGAGTACATGCAATTGAAATTGCCGGAAAAACGAGACGCCGAATCACTCCTTCAGTTCCTGGAGCGTAGCTCGCGATCCGTGCGTGAACTGATTGCAGACGGTCGCAGGAAACTGATTACCAACGACATGATTCTGGAACGCGGGATGGCTCTGAGTCGGATGAAGATGGAGGCTGCGGAGCTCCTTGGGAAGCTCGCACAAACCGACGACGAGAAGCTAGCCGTTGCCATGGGAAAGATGGAAGCGTTGGCTCAAATGACCGGCTTTGGCGACATCCCTTCGTCAGATGATTTGCGGGCCTTCGCCGCTCAAGAAATGTCCAATACCGATCCCAGGATCTCGCAGCAGGCCAAGTCGATTTCGCTTGGCATTCTGACAAACGATTTTGAAAGCGGAACAGCCAAATCGGAGGATTTGAGTGGTCTTATTGAAAAGATTCTTTCGAAGCCTAGCGATTTGATTCCTTCCAATCTTCTCGCAATAACTCAAGCATTGGAACGCTTGGACTCGAAATCGGAATCCGAGCTGGCGTTGCAGTTGGCTAAGAAAACCGAAGTGGCCTTTCGAGACTTCCCAGAAACCCAAGTTGCTTTAGGAGCGTGGGAGCAGCATGCGGGCCGACTGGAGGAAATGAAGGTTCTTGGGGCGCTGATGGACCCTAAATCCACCACCGATCGACAAAGCGCGACGGTTAAGAATGCGATCGATTCGCTTATGACCAAGATCCCATCGCCGTTGACAGCGTTCGTACTGGTGCAAATCGCAATTCAGATGGAGTATTCCGGCTCGGCTGATATTGCGAAAGACATGATCGCTCTTGCTGAAACGCAAATTGAAAACGCAAAGGGGGAAGCCAAGGAGGAACTAGCAAGAAATTGTAGCCAGTTCAACAAACGATTAGCGATCTTGAAC
>CAITIF010000310.1 GCA_903892365.1 uncultured Pirellula sp.
CAGCTGCGGAGTCGCCCGTTGCGGGATTGGGTTGTAATTTAATCGAACCATTATTCGCATAACGCTCAGTCGCTGGTTCACTACCCGGCTTGGTAGATTCCCATTGGGCAACCGAACGACGGGGTGAACCGTTACTGCCGTTGGCTAACGTCGCCGCACTTCCAGGGATACTATTAGCAGCGCCGGGTGTCACTGCGGAACCTGGCAAAATGCGACCATTACCGCGCGACTGAGTCAGTCGTTCTTCCTGAATGCCCTTTGAACTCATACCGGGTGCCCATGGCGATGCGCCCGGGGTATGCTGCAACGGAGCTTGACGCTGTTCTGGCCACGCGACAACATCCTCGTTAGGCGATTGTTTTTGGCTCGCTAATTGCAAACCACCAAGCGATGCAGTTCGCGGCACACTGTACATCCGCGTGATTTCGGATTTGTTTCCAGCTCGATCTGCAGCGGTCAAGCGAACCATGACATTTCGCACAGCAACTTCAGGCTGCCATGCCTTTTCACCAGTAAACAAACCGGGAATCGAACCAGGTTTGAATTCAACCGGAATCGCATTCCACTTTAACTCACTGTCTGTTTGATATTCGAGGACCACCGAATTCGGATCGATCCACAACTCAGCAATGGTGCATTGAGCGATAATCTCTCCGTTGTGGTCCATATCGACTGTCAAACCGATATCAGGCTTCGTCGTGTCAATCACGACATGTAACATTTCGTTTTGATTCGGATATGCCATGCCTCGTTCGTCGATGGTCCGAAGGCTAAACCAAAAGCCACCATCTTCTTCTGCAGCAAATGAGAAGCCCCGAGCTTCCGGTCGAGCTCGTTCGTAGGTTTGCCATTTCTCGCCCCCATCACGGCTCAATAACAATTGAACCTCAACAGGTTGA
The DNA here is from genome assembly GCA_903892365.1 of uncultured Pirellula sp. Lineage (GTDB taxonomy): Bacteria > Planctomycetota > Planctomycetia > Pirellulales > Pirellulaceae > JBKCUI01. Next base: position 900 of record CAITIF010000310.1, read on the forward strand.
CGGCCGGTTGGAGCCACAGAGAAAGGGATCGAAAAACGTCGAGCCGCATAGAACACGGGCTGAATCTCTTTGCGAGGCTTGCCAGAAGTTTCGCTTGCCCCATCGATCGCCGGATAATAATCCTTTGAATCTGTCGTTGGGCTCTGGCTGGCCCCGGCTGGCCCCGTGGAATTAACAGCCGAAGTGCTCGCTCCACCATCTGTGGTTTGTGCCATCAACGGAGTTGGTGCTGTAGCAGCCACAGACAGGAGCAGAGTTGAGAAGACCTGACGATCCCATTTTCGAATCATGCCTGAACGCCTAAGTTACCTTTGAAATGCCAAAGAGAATCCGTCCAAACATGGGGCTATCCCCAATCCAACAGCCAACTCTCCCACCGCCAAAATCTTTAGGTCGGTCCATCAGCACGTTACCATGCGTACAGACCTCACGATGCGCCTGTGTTAAGTCGAGAGGCTTCAAGTTGGTTTCGGTCGCGACAGGTGTAGTGAATTGAGCCTAAAGGATTGGCGTGTGCGATTTTTGCCGCTCCACCTGCGCAGCGTTCGGGTCAGTTAAAGCTTGACGGCTGCTCAAAAGATGCTGGTTGAGCCGGAACGGGTGATATTGATGAACCTTTCGGCTACTCAGAATGGTCTACGATACTATACTGGTGTGATCATTGAGCGAATCTGACCTTTCCAAGAAAACCGAAGTGTTGCTGTGAATCCTTTGCCAACTTGCCGTTATGAATTCGATGTGATTGTGGTTGGGGCTGGACATGCGGGGACGGAAGCCGCCGCAGCTGCTGCTCGACTCGGCGCGAAGGTCGCTTTGCTAACAGGTAATTTGGACACTGTTGGACAAATGAGCTGCAATCCGGCCATTGGCGGAGTTGCCAAAGGTCATGTGGTTCGTGAGATCGATGCCTTGGGTGGCTTGATGGGACAAGCCATCGATGCAACTGGTATTCAGTTTCGCATGCTCAATCAACGCAAAGGCCCCGCGATGCATTCGCCGCGCGCCCAAGCGGATAAAAAAGCTTATCAGTTTGACATCAAGCGTCGCATCGAAGAAACGGACAACCTCTCTCTTTGCCAAGAGTTGGTCGAAGATCTCATCGCGGAAGATGTGCAAGGAACAACCTATATCCGTGGCGTCCGAGTCCGAGGCGGAGCCGAGTTTATTGCCCCAGCCGTTGTGTTAACGACAGGCACGTTCTTGCAAGCCATCATGCATACCGGCGAAGCGAAGACGGCAGGTGGCAGAGCAGGGGAGGGGACCACCTCTGGCATCAGCCAAGCCCTCATGCGGCTCGGTTTTCGAGTCGAACGATTCAAAACGGGCACACCACCTCGATTGCTTAGTCGATCCATCGATTATTCGCAAACCGAACGTCAACCAGGTGACGAAGATCCGCAACCATTTTCATTTCTAACGGAATCTCTCACGCAAGAACAACTTCCTTGCTGGATCACGTATACCAATCAAGCGGTTCATGATCTGATCCGCGATAACCTCCATCGGGCCCCGATGTATAGCGGGCAGATTCGAACATGTGGACCTCGTTATTGCCCCTCAATCGAAGACAAGATTGTACGTTTCGCCGACAAGACCCAGCACCAACTCTTTCTTGAACCCGAAGGTCGCTTCACTCAAGAGGTTTATGTCAATGGAATCTCGACAAGTCTTCCACGTGATGTGCAAGACGCCATCATGCGTTTGATTCCAGGCTTGCAACATGCCCAGATCATGCGGTACGGCTACGCAGTGGAATATGACTTCTGCCCACCCGATCAATTGTTCCCCACACTTGAAACCAAGTCCATTCAGGGGCTTTATTTTGCAGGGCAAATTAACGGCACTACTGGCTATGAAGAGGCTGGTGGCCAAGGGCTCATTGCCGGTGCTAATGCAGCATTGAAATTGTTGGGACGACCTGCACTTGTACCACGCCGCGATGAAGCTTACCTCGGAGTCTTGGTCGATGACTTGGTAACTCGTGGAGTGGACGAACCGTATCGACTTTTCACCAGTCGCGCCGAGTTTCGCTTAATGCTGAGACAGGACAACGCCGACCGACGCCTCACGCCACTAGGACATCAACTCGGAATGATTTCCGCAGAGCGTTGGCAAGCATTTCAAGCAAAAGAACAGGGTATCGCTCGAGCAAAAGAATTGTTGGACTCCAAACGCGTGGAACAACAACCCGCATCAAAATATTTGCGTCGTCCTGAAGTGACCTGGGATGAGATGAAACAGCGAATCCCAGAGCTTCAGGAATTTTCTCGAACCATCGCCGAGCAAGTGGAATACGATATCAAGTATGAAGGTTATGTGGTTCGGCAAACTCAACAGGTTGAACGTCAATTGCGGCTTTCGACCAAACGTTTGCCGGTTGATTTCCCTTACGACACCATTCCAAGCTTGCGCACGGAAGCAAAACAAAAGCTGAGCAAGATCAAACCAGCCAGTCTAGATCAAGCAAGTCGTATCAGCGGAATTACGCCTTCCGATCTCGCCGTTTTGTTAGCCTATTTGGAACAGCCCAGTCGCCGCCGAACGGACGCTTGATGCTGATGAATCATTTACGCCTGTAAGGCGCCGGCGAAGAAATGGCTTTATGCCGTTTCTTTGCAAGTTACGGCGCGGCTAGTTATACGAGCCACCCGCTCGCCAGCTGTATCTGTCTCCCAAGCCTGTGTGGTATCATTGCGTCAAACATTGTCGTCGGTGGTAATCGCCTTACGAAGATCAGTGGCCCCTTCGCTGTAGAGCAGCGTTCACGGAGAAACCCTGTACCGTTGAAAAGCAAAACCGATGCTCACGCGTTCGGCGAATGGTCGCGATTCCAACACACTATTTGGCTTGCAAATGTAACTTGGAGAAGTCGCTGATCATCGATTGAATTTCTGTTTCCGTAGTGCTCGCGGGAACGAAAGACTGGATGCTGAGCACTTTTCCGCGTACATACGACACAAGAATTTCTTCATTCTCCCCGTAGCCTAACGAATCCCGCCAAAACCGGTTTACGGCTACGCCAGCGGTGATTTGCTCCACTCCCATCTCTTCGACGACGGACTTCCATTTGGCCTTCTACTCACCTAGTTGCTCCGATTTCAGATAGTGCCTCGAATCAAAGTCCTCGGGCTTCTTCCCTGCAACTCCTTTTTGCATCGTTACGATCAAAAACAGAGGCAACTTGTTTTCTTTGGCAAAACGATCGACTTCAACTAAGATCTTCTTCCAATCCGGTTTGATATCATCGCGACAGAAAATCATCAGCGACGGTCGTTCCACATCGCGCATCGTTTTGAAATCACTCTTCGCGCTGGGCCCGCAAATAGGCTCCACCACACACACCGGTGGAAACGCTCCTACTTAAATAGGCTACCCAAACATCTTGCCGAAGATTCGTTTCTGCTCGACTTTCGATTCGACCTGTCCTTGAGCCATCCGCGCGGAAATCAGACAAGGCAAGCCAACGCAAAGCAGCAACAGTATCGATTTTGAAAGATTGCAATATCTTGCCATAAGACGTGCCGCCTTAAGCTTTGTTGAATCTGGGAATGAAGCCGATCCCACTACCCAGGAAATGCTGTCAGCCAGGATTCGAACACAAATCATCACTCACTGTTTAGCTTAACACCCAATTTTCTTGCCCCATTCCTACGGCAACCGCTTCTTACCCAATCCCGCAAAGTCCCCGCCTCTTTCCTAGAGTTTCTGAACCCTTTTTTTTCGCGTCATTTTTAGCTTTTCGCCACAAAGACAGTCATGCCATACACTTACAGCGAAAACATCAATCTTGACCCGCCCGTTTGAGCCGATATAATCCCCTGAGTAGTGAATCCTGGCAATCTCGGCAGAAGCGGAGGATGCTGCAGGATACATCGTTAGTAGGGTTTCGGTAGAATTGTTACCTTACAGGCTAAAACGTTTGGGAGCCGCGCGCTAACCGCAACGTGGCCTTCACCACGGAGGGATCTATGTCGGTGTCCAGTAAGACTGTATTTACCACGGGCGAAGCAGCCAAAATCTGCAAAGTCAGTCAGCAAACCATCATTCGCTGCTTTGACAACGGAACGCTCAAGGGATTTCGAGTTCCAGGTAGTCGCTTCCGCCGAATTCCGCGGGATCAGTTGTTCAACTTCATGAAGGACAACGGCATTCCTACGGATGCGCTGGAAAGCGGCAAGAAGAAATTATTGATTGTCGATGATGATGCTGAACTCATCGAATTGATGTCAGAAGCCTTCGATCGAGATGGTCGTTTTGACATTCGTACAGCCAACAACGGCTTTGATGCAGGGATGAAAGTCAAAGAGTTTCGTCCTGACTTGGTCATTCTCGACGTGATGCTTCCGGACATTAATGGCAAAGAAGTTTGTCAACGTGTTCGGAGTGATGAATCGTTGGATATGGTCAAGATCATTTGCATCTCGGGTATGATCGAGCAAGATAAAGTTGCCGACCTGAAAGAAGCGGGTGCGAACGACTTCATTCAAAAACCATTCCAAGTCGATCGCTTGATCGAACGATCATGTGATTTACTTGAAATCGATCGACCTGTTGCAACTTAATCAAGAGCATGTGAGCGAGATTAGCCTTGTTTAGGTTCTAGAGGCTATTTAGACTCGCTTTCAAAATGCAAAGCCAAAGTGGGGTGAAGATTCTTCACCCCATTTTCCGCTCCGTATTTTAATATGCCGGTACATTTTACTATGCCGGTATAGTCGTAGCCTCCCCTTTCCCCCTCTCGAACGAGCCGATCATGACCCAACAGGGTATGCTCCTCGAATCGACTCAACTCGATTTGCTGCACGCCATTCGAAACTGGGAAATAGCGGTTGATCCCAATCAACCCCTTATCACAGAACCCACACTCAGCGAATTGCTGAATCGCGACCTATGTTTTTGTCGCTGGTTATTGCCGGAGGCTCACGCACACACGCTTCCCGCCTCGCTGAATTCCATTTGCATCCGCCTCACAGATTCACTGCTGAAACTTCCCAATTCTCTGGCTCCTGGACTTGCTCAAAGTATGCACCAGGCGATCCAAAACCGCTTGCTCCGCCAGCGATTCGCGAGTGAGATTACCAAAGCAAAACGGGAAATGCTTTATCATTTGGCGTATGGCCTAAGTCATGAAATCAATAATCCGCTCGCCAATATCTCCACTCGCGCCCAAGTTCTCGTACCTCTGGCAAGAACGGATAAAGAAAAACAACTTCTCGGCCAAATTGTGGACCAAAGCCAAAAAGCGTTTGAGATGTTGGGCGACCTGATGCAGTGCGCCAAAAGTCCAAAGCTACAACTTGAGTGGTTCGATCCAGCGCTTGTAATCAAGTCGTGTGTCGATTCTTTTGTACAAATTGGGTTTCGCAATCCGGAATGGATCGTTCATGTTCCCGAGGAATCAGTGCGGATCTTTAGTGACAGAAACCTATTAACTACGATCCTGGATATACTGCTAGAAAACAGCTTGAATGCTATCGGCGAACAAGGAACCATAGTCGCCAGCTTATGCGTATCACAGACCCATTGCGAAATCGCCGTTCAAGATACTGGCAATGGTTTAAGTGTAGAAAACCGGCAACATGCGATGGATCCGTTTTATAGCGGCCGCGATGCGGGGCGGGGTATTGGCTTAGGTCTCTGCAAAGCGAATCATTTTGCCCATGCCCTCTTGGGTGAGCTATCCCTGACAGGCCAACCCAATGCGGGGTGCCTCGGCCGCCTGAAACTTCCTTTGTTTTTTCCAACCGTTCCCACAACCTAGATCCATCTTTTTTGGTCGCGTCAGCTTTAATTCGTCAGTCAGACAGAGTACTTTGTTGCTGGGGGTCTGTAGCCGTAACGCTCGGACCGGTGAGAAGATCCAGTCGAAAAAAGCTTGGGAGAGAATCGTGGAAGGAAGTTCTTTTGGTTGGTGGTCCATTATTCCTCCATTGCTAACCATCGTCCTGGCAATATCCACTCGTCGAGTTGTTCCCGCTCTTCTTTTAGGTATCGTAGCGGGGACCTTAATCCTCAACTTCGTTCCCAAAACAACGCCCCAGACGGAACCAACGAACACATCAGTCGCTTCCGCAGCAGATTCAGGCACAACTCTCCCGACAGCCCCCCCTACAACTCCCGCGCCCTCGACTGAAACCGTTATACCGGCAACCACTACATCCACTGAAACGAAAGCCGCTGAACCTACACTACCGACCACAACGACTGAAAAAGCGACAGCCTGGTTGGTTGATCTGTTCGAAAACCATCTTTGGTACAATCTTGCGGACGGAGATCATCTTCGAGTACTCGCCTTCACGATCTTACTGGGCATGCAGATTGCATTGATTCACGCTTGTGGTGGCATGGAAGCGATCGTGAGTTGGCTTGCCCCGTTAGCCCGCGGCCGCCGCAGCGGTCAAGTCCTCACGTATGTACTCGGCTTAATCATCTTTATCGATGACTATGCCAACACACTGCTTCTTGGATCAACAATGCGTCCTGTTACCGATCGACTTAGGATATCCCGTGAGAAGCTATCCTTTATTGTTGATAGTACGGCTGCTCCCGTTTCCGGCTTAGCCTTAGTCAGCACGTGGGTCGCAACGGAGATTTCAGCGATCAGCTCCGGATTCGAACAAGTGGGCCAAGATATCGGCGGCCAATCGTTCTCTATCTTTGTTGAAACCATCCCGAGTCGCTTCTATGTGATATTCATGCTGATCTTCGTGTTCTTGGTTGCCATCATGAATCGCGATTTCGGCTCTATGCTTACCGCTGAACGCAAAGCTCTAATCGACCCGCCAGGCAAGCCCAAAAACACATCGGACTATATCGAAGCAAAGAAAGGAAATGTATGGTATGCCTTCTTGCCCATCGGCATAACCGTCTTCATGGTCTTCACCCTGCTGATTCAAACAGGACTTGCAGGAAGCGATCCTGCGGAACTTAATTCACTAGACGGTTGGCGATATTGGGCTACGCTATTTGGAAATGGTAATTCCTATATCGCTCTGCTTTACGGAAGCTTGGCTGGCTTGATCACGATCATCCTGATGTCACAAGCTGGACGTCTCTTGAACGTATCCGAGCTGGAAAAAAGCCTCATATCGGGTTTCCTGCATGTCCTACCGGCTCTAGTTATTCTTTGGCTTGCTTGGACCTTGAGCCGCTTGGCAGGGAAAGATTTTCTGGGGACGGGAAGTTATCTCGCGGACATGATCAAGGGGAACATTCCACTAGCACTCATGCCCACAATTACATTTGTACTTGCCTGTGGAATCGCCTTCTCCACCGGCACAAGCTGGGGAACAATGAGTCTCGTCATCCCACTTACCATCCAAACTTTGTGGGAAATGCTCAACAACCTGGAACCCGCTGCTCGAATCCACGACCCTATTATGATCGCCTGTATTGGCAGCGTCCTAGCAGGCGCCATCTTCGGTGACCATTGCTCACCCATTTCCGATACAACCGTACTCTCTGCTCGTGCCTCAGACTGCGATTTAATCGCGCATACTCGCACTCAAATGCCCTATGCACTCACGGTCGCCGGCATCTCCATCCTATGCGGCACACTCCCTATCGGCTTCGGTGCCCCCGCTTGGCTCCTCCTGATTCTCGGCACGGTCGCCATGATCGCCGTCGTTCTTCTTGTTGGCCAAAAAGTTGAAACGCAAACGGAAAATTAAGCCCCATTCCGTACGCGGATAAGGATGGTCAGGCCGCGGGTAAGCGAAGGAACGACTTTATGTCGTTCCTTCGCAAGTTATGGCGTGGCTACTCTACGCTGTGCGCTAAGCCACATACAACTTGAAGCTCATTTGTTCGGCTCATCGACGGTCCATCCCCTGAGCACAACATTCATCGACTCTTGAATATGTATTCGCTCGACTGTGCATTCCCTTCCAAAGTATTATAAAACCCCTTCACAAGTGGTGGTTTC
>CAITIF010000311.1 GCA_903892365.1 uncultured Pirellula sp.
GCTTCGGCCACCGAGGGCACCAACAGCGACCCGGCTGTCGCGGCTAAGTTTCGCGAATCGATGTTCAAGCTGGAAACTCCATCGCAGCTGGAAACGCTGGATCTTGCACGATTCTCCAGCATGGTGATTTACAATCCCGTCTTGATCAGCGCCGATGCGGTGGATCGAGTTGATAATTGGGTCGCTCAGGGAGGGGGATTGTTGATCGTGATGGGGTCGGGCATGGATTCAGCCGAAGCGATAATGAACAGTCCGCTAGCCAAACTACTACCTGGAGTTGTGAAACGGATCTCTCGCCGCGCATTGTCGGATCGATCCATGAGTCTTGCTCCTGCAACCAAAAGCCATCCGATATGGGACTTGCGGGATATCTTCGGCGGTTCTATCGAGGAAATACCCTGGGTCAACTATGCCGTTTGCCGACATTGGGATATCGAGGATCTAGCGCCAGAGGCCGGAGTCTTAATGCGATTTACTGGCAGTGAACAGCCTGCCTTGATCGAGCAACCGAGGAAACAGGGCCGAATCCTAACGATGACCGTACCTTATCCCGAACCAGCCAGTCACGCGAGCGATGAGGTGTGGAGCGAGCTGTATCAGGATTGGCCAGGGTTTGCCTTGTTCCAGGGGTGTGTTCGTTACTTGGCAGCGTGGAACAAGCAGCAATTGAACTACTATGTCGACGAGCCCGCGATCTTAGATAACAACGTGACTCAGTTTCCTCAGGTCTACAAGTTGTTCAATCCTATCCAGGAAGAGATTCGAACCGAATCTTCGGAAGAGACTTTGGTGTATAGCTTTACACGGTATCCTGGCCAATATCGCTTGCGAGGGCTGCGTCCTCAAGGACCTGTGGTGCGAGGATTTAGCGTTAACCTGAATCGCGATGAATCATCTTTAGAACGGATCTTGCCCGCCACGCTCGATCGAGCCCTCGGCAAAGATCAGTATCGAATCGCGAAAGAACGGGATGAAGTGCAATCGTCGCTTGGCGAAGGACGTTACGGACGTGACCTTGCCCCCTTCTTGCTTTTAGTGTTCGTGATGATGATCATGGCGGAACAGACCATGTCGAGCCGATTTTACGCATCTTCCAAGAAAGGTGCGGCATAATGGACTGGACCCTCGAACCCATCTTGGGAAGTTATACGCTGGTAATTTGCGTCGCCATTGCCTTGTTAGCTCTTTTGGTGGTGATCCGCGAATCGGGCCGCGTGACTCGTGGGCAGTCCGTTGTTTTATGGATGTTGCGGTTAGCCATGTGTCTGGTAGTTCTTTTGGTGATGCTGAAACCAGGCATTACGTTTACTCGGCAGAGCACACCGCGAGGTACGATTGCTGTAATGATGGATGCATCGGCTAGCATGCAGCTGCCATCGGGTGAAGCCAAAGGGTCGCGGTGGGACACTCAAAAATCGATTTGGCAAGCAATTTGGAATGAGAGAAATGCGTTTGGCAAGGATGCGACCATCGTCCCCTTTGTTTACGATGTGAATCTTAAGCAATTGACGGGCGGTGATGCCGATACAGCTGCGAAACTCCCAGACCGGCCAGAAGGGAATTCGACCGACGTAGGTGGTCCGCTTAACCAATTGATGTCCGCCTCGCTGGAGTCGCCGCTATCCGCCGTGATTTGGATGGGGGACGGAGCTCAGACGCATATTCCATCTGGTGGCGATGCCCAGCAATTGGCTCGCCGACTGGCACAGATCGATGTACCGCTCTATGTGGTTGGCGTGGGGCCGAGAAGCGACAGCGAAAACGCTCAAGACCTATCTGTTGAAGAAGTGCCTGAACAGCTTGACGTCTACACCAAGAATCCATTAAATGTTCGCGGCCTATTGAGATGCAGAGGAGTCGCTAATCGCGAGCTTCTGGTCAAGCTGCTGATGATCGAACCCGGGAAAGCACCCAGAGAAATCTCCGTGGATCGCGTGAAACCTACCAAGCCGGACCAAGCTTTACCGTTCCGCTTGAGCGTCTTGGCACCGGGTGAACCTGGAGCGTATGAACTGGCGGTGCGGGCAGAACCCGTTTCTGGAGAGGCAGTCGTTGAAAATAATGAGTCGACTGTCTATTTGAATGTTCGTGGAGGCGGTGCGCGGATCCTGTACATCGAAGGGGAACCACGTCCGGAAATGAACTTCATCAAGCGAGCGATGTCCGAGAGTTCCGATATGCAAATGGTAACTGTCTGGGTTGGCAAGCCCCCCGTAGAAAAGTGGCCTTACGACTTATCGCAGCAGCTGTCCGATGGAGTGTACGACTGTATCGTGCTTGGCGATGTGGATTACCGGGCCATCGAAGCGGTCGGAGCGAACACGATCGCGGATCAAGTCAAAAAAGGTGCCGGTTTGGTCACATTGGGTGGGTACTTTGCTTACGGTGCAGGAGGTTGGGACCAGTCGCCTCTGCGGGACATTTTGCCGGTGGTCATGGGTGGACAGAAGCGTCAAGAACTCAACAGCCCCATCCAATTGCAAAATCACCTACCAGGCCCTATCCAGGTTTTGCCCGTCGGAGCTAATGAAATATTGCAAATTGATACACCCGAGAAGAACGAAGCGACTTGGGGAGGATTGAAACCATTGCAAGGGGCGAATCGTTGGGAGTCTGTTAAACGCTCTCCTGGAACCGTTGTGCTAGCTCAATCGCTCTTAAAGCAACCGCTGATTGTGAGTGGGTTTGCGGATCAAGGCCGAGTCGTCTCGATCGCGTTTGATTCCACGTATCTTTGGTGGCGTCAAGGCAAAGCAGCCGAGCATAAAGCATTCTGGCGGAAGATACTCTATTGGTGCATGCGACGCGAAGTACAAGAGGAAGGAATGCAATTGAGCATGCCGAAGCGGCGCTTGTTTTTAGAGCAGTCCAGCGAGATGATTCTGCAATGGAATGGCGGATCCACACAAACCGAGATGCCAAAGAACATCAA
>CAITIF010000312.1 GCA_903892365.1 uncultured Pirellula sp.
GGCAAATCAAGCTGTATACCCCTTCGAATGAGCTGATCGAATCTTGCAAGGTGCACGAGTTTGCACACACGGGCGATTTCTCGCAACAATGGAAACGCGCAGCTTAGCGATGCCTAGCGCACCAAACCTGTTGCGACGTGTCGGGGCGAGCCCGACCGTCGCTTGGGCGTGTGCGGCGGGGGTTAGCGAAGGATTTTATCGAAGCGGTGGCGTGCAGTATAAGGTTTGTCCGCGGACTTGGATTTGAACATCGACTAAGTAGGGCGCGATTCCCTGTAAGTCCGGTTCAATGCCCAGCCCTGGTGCATCGGGAACATGCAACAGTCCATTTTCGTCCGGGGTAATATGGTTTTTTGTCATGGCTCTCGCCAGCGATTTCAGTTCCGTCGGGAACTCACATATCGTATGCGACTCCAGCCCCGCATAGGGCTGCAAGGATGCTGACAGTGCAAGATTCGAAGTGAACGTATGGTTTACATACAAAACCCCCTTTGATGCTGCATAGTCCGCGACGTCCTTGGCGATGGTGATGCCACCAATTCGCCCCGCATCGATTTGAACGTATTTAAGTCCTGCATAATCGACCATATGTTTTGCCATATGAAAGTTGTGGCAGCCCTCGCCACCCGCCATTCCCACAGTGCCGCTTTCTTTAGAAAGAGCGTGATACTCCGATAAGGCGCCGGAAACGAACGGCTCCTCCAGCCAAGTTGCTCGAACTTCTTTGAGCATATTCAATCGCAGCCGAGCAGCGGCGAGGTCGGCGTTCCACACGGTCCCTGCGTCGATCAGAAGAATTCCATCCTCACCAAGCCCTTCTCTGGCAGCGGCAAGTTGGTCGCAATCGTTCTCCACCGTCGACAATCCAAACGGCCCCCAACCAAATTTTGCCGCACGAAACCCTTGGGCTGCGATCGCCTTTGCTTTGATAAGCGTGTCCTGTGCCGTATCGCCGAACAACACGGATGCATAGGGAGTTTTTGGAAAAGAAGACTTGTAGCCCAACAGCTTCCACACGGGTTCGCTCCGTCTACGCCCCAGCAAGTCCCAGAGTGCGATATCGATGCCGGAAAGAGTATGATCCGCTTGAAGCAAATCCAAGCTGTTGGCTCGAACCAAGTCGCCAATGCGCCGAATGTCTCGGATGTCGTTGATTTCTTGACCGAGGACCGAAGCGATCACAGGCTTGCAAGCACTGTGCGACATCGGACATATCAAGCTGGCGATCGAAACCAAAGGAGCCGCTTCGCATTCCCCCCAACCGACATACTCACCAGCCGCAACTCGGACCAGCAAAGCATCTTGGCTGCCATCGCCGATGTCCAAAACCTGAGGCATCGACAGATAAAAGAAATCGACCGAATCGATCTTCATAATTCCTTACTTTACTATTCGTTGAATTCGTTGGGATACTGTTCAGGAAGACTGCTTCAGCACATCGCGAGGAAACAATTTAAAAATACAGACTAGCAGCAAAAGGCCGGCTGCAAAGTAGGCAACGCCAGTCAGCGTTAGCAATCGGTCGATCCCAAACGTCGATTTCCACATCCCACCAAAGAGCGTTGCAAAACCAGACACAAGTCCGCCACACAAATTGAGCACCCCAACTGCTGTCGCTCGGAATGGAGCCGGCACGACCTCGAATGCAGATGGAAAAATATTTCCCATCAATAGGCCGCTGAATAAACCAAAGGCCATTGCAGCCAATCGCAATTGAACCAAGCTTTCACAATTGCCGATCGCATGCAAACACGGTGCACACAGAATCAAACTCGCAAGCATCAAATAGTATCGCGAAGCATGCGTTACCCTCAAAAGCCGATCTGCCAGCCAACCTCCACTCAGCAAGCCAACTGCCGTGCTCCCTTGCAAGTACAACGTCGCGTTGAAGGCCGCTTCCGATTGGCTCAGTTGGAACTTATCATGCAAAAACGTCGGAAGCCAGCCATACAACAACCACAAACCAAAGACAAAAACGGGGAAAATCACGCAAAGAATTTGGTAGGTTGGAATGGAGATGATTGCCATCAAGCAACCTAGGACACCCACCTTAGGTGCTGTAGATCCCTGTTCGTCGGTGCAACTCTTTGTTTTGAAGTAGCTTAAGAACCAAAAATAAGGAAATGCGTATACCAAACCAACTCCACCGAGCGCGAAGAAAGCGGTTCGCCATGCCCCCATATCCGCCATCCAGCCCCCAAACCAGCTTCCTGCTACGGTCCCAGCGATTTGCGCGGTGGTTAAAATGGCGATAGTTCGCGACCGCAATTCGGGTGCAAACGCGCTGGCTGTCAACGCGATTGCGGTCGGCATAAAAAGGGATTCCGAGATCCCCATCGCGGCGCGAAGCCACAGCAGCTCCCCCCCAGAGCGAGCCAGTCCTGTGGCGACGGTCACCAAGCTCCAAATGATTAAGCTTAAGACAACTAAGATACGTTTGGAAACTCGGTCGCCAATAAGACCTGCGATCGGGCAGCCCAGAGCATACACCCAAAGAAAATATGCCCCCGTCAGTCCCAGTTGTTGGTCTGTCATCCCAAGGTCTGACTTGAGCGACGGAAACATGGCGAACACTGCTTGCCGGTCGCAATAGTTCAGAAAATAAGCGAACCACATGAACCCAAGAAGCAGCATTGCCTCGAACGACGCCGATGGGATTCTCGGATTGGCAGACGAGCTCGAATCGGTAAAGGGACGGTTCGAGGCGGCTTGAGTCGTCATGCGGAAAGGACCTCGTCGATCCCTACCTGCCTAGCGATCACGGCGACGCAATCACCTTGCTGAGTCAAACACGGAACGCGTGCCGTTATCAAATAGCCTGAACTTCGAGCGACAATGGGTTCTGGAGCTCGATCGGGGCGTTCCAAATGATGAATGGCTCCGATGCAGTCACCGACCCGGACCATTTGACCTAGATCGACTGCGATTTCAAAGATACCTGATTCCGGAGCCAATAGGTAGTCGTTGCGATCGAGTGCTTGAACGAGGATCGCGGGCGGCTTCCCTAAACTTGCTCGCGTAAGTTCGACACCTTGGAGCAAACCTACGTGGATCAAAACATTGCGAAGCCCTGATTGGGCAATTCGATGAACGCTAGCGGGCACGCCTTCGCCACCCCCAAGTTCGGTCGTAACAACTAGTTTCCCCTGATTCTCAGCCTCGACCGGCAATAAACCCGAACCAGCGATGTCGGCATAGAGAAAGGAGAAGTCGGTATTCCACGCCAACATGGCGCCCAGCATTTTTTTGCGTTGCTCTTTATCGGGCACAAGATGCATATGCGAGCACGGAACAAAATCCATACTGCGCCCTCCCGAATGGATGTCGATAATGACGTCGCTGATCGGAAAAAGCACGGTGGCCAAATAGTGCGCGATTTGGCTTGTGACCGCCCCCTCTGGTTGACCAGGAAAAGCCCGGTTCATGTTCATTCCATCCAGCGGTGACAATCGCGTGGCCGCACGAGCCGCAGGGAAGTTGAGCGATGGAATCAGGATAATCCTGCCCGTAATCATTTCGGGAGTCAGTTCCCGAGCCAGCTTCATCGCAGCGATTTGCCCTTGATATTCGTCGCCATGATTCCCCCCAAGCACCAATACGGTCGGCCCATCGCCATTCGCAATGACCGTGATCGGGATCATGACATTGGCCCAGCCGCCTAGGTTGTGCGAGTAAGGCACCTGCAAATAACCCTGTTGCTTGCCTGGCGCATCAAGATCGATGGATGAAAAAAGCATACTCTGAAAACTCCTGATGCTCTTCGGAGCAACGCATCAATCGAAATTGGAGATAGTGTGAAGCCAATGCCCGCCGCTTGACTGTGTTTTGTATACAATGTACATTTCAAGTCGGTCTAGTCAAGAGTGGTCAAGTCCTGGCCCGTTGGCAGTGAGCGTATCTCTCTGTAGAAGCGAATTTTTTCATGTCCCAACTTCAGCCCACTACCTCTGCTCCGCTCGTGTACAGCCTGAGAGAGCAAATCGCAGATCGCATTCGAAACGACGTTATTTGCGGCCGGATAGGAGCGGGCGAAAGACTAAATGAAGTCCATTTGGGCGAGAAGTTTGGAGTCAGCCGAACGCCCGTGCGAGCCGCTCTGCAGCAGTTGCTCCATGAAGGGATCCTGGAGGGGCGACCCAATGTTGGACTCAAAGTTGCACGACAACCTTCCGACGCGATGTGCCAGTTGGTCACTGAGATTCGTCGGACCATCGAATCTTTTGCCGTCGAGTCTTTCTTTGGAAGTCTAACGGACGCGGACTTTGTTCAATGGAACGCGATCTTGGAACGCATGCGTGTTGCTTGTCTGGCAAGAGACTTTGCTTTGATCGCTGAGTGTGACATCGAGTTTCACCGCTCTATCGTTCGCCGAGCTCATGAAAAAGATCTAGAATCGATTTGGAGTTCCATTGTGGGGCGTGTTCGATCGCATTTTCACGACACCCAAAAAGACCAATACCCAGACGCGATGGAGATCTATGCGGAACACGTTAGCATCATTAATTCCTTTAAGAGCGGCGACGTCAAGCTAGCGGTGGCGTTGTTGAAAGAGAAGGTATGTTAATCATGAAAGCCATGTTGGAAAGGCAATCGGTATGAGGCATACGATGGGTAACTTCGAAAAAGTAACAAGGCAATTCATCATTGCTTGCGTAACTGCAAGCATCGTTTTTATCGCCCAAATGTGCCGAGCAGAAAACGATGAAGACTTCTTTGAGTCTCGCGTGCGACCTGTGTTGGTAAAGCATTGCCAGGACTGTCACGGAGCGAAGAAACAAGAAGGTGGGCTACGACTGGATTCCCGCGATGCATGGATGCGAGGGGGCGATCGCGGCGAGACCATTTCGATAGGGCAGGCCGACAAAAGCTTGCTGATCCAGGCGGTACGGCATGAGGTTGCTGATTTAATGATGCCACCGAACGCAAAGAAGTTAGACAATGCTGAGATTGCAGATCTAGAAGCATGGGTCAACCGAGGTGCGCATGACCCACGGCGTGAAACGGTCTCGCAAACTTCGAATCGCATGGGTCTAGATCAGGCGCGAACTTTCTGGTCCTTCCAACCTGTTCAACAAATTGTTCCACCGAACGATTCGGAAGATCGATGGTCGTGGACTTCTATCGATGCCTTTCTTCATGCGAAGTGGAAAGAAAAAGAAACCACAGGATCCAGGGTGTCGCCGGTATCCGATGCAGACCGCCGCACTCTGATTCGTAGGGCTAGCTTCGATTTGACAGGATTGCCGCCATCGCCCGAGGAGATCAACACCTTCCTTAGCGACGAGTCCGAGGGAGCATTTGGACGCTTGATCGATCGGCTGTTGGAGTCGCCTGCTTATGGTGAACGTTGGGGGCGGCATTGGCTGGATGTCGCTCGGTATGCTGATACTGCCGGGGATGGGGCGGACTATCCAGTTCGCGAAGCGGGCAAGTATCGCAATTGGGTCATCAATGCGTTCAATCGTGATCAGCCCTTTGATGAATTCATTCGCGAGCAGATCGCGGGTGACATCTTGGCTCAGAGTGGTCCGGTAGAAAAATACGCGGATCGCGTAACGGCGACAGGTTTCTTGGCGATTGGGAAACGTTATGGTTACAAGGCCGCGCCTGACTACCAGTACCTCGACTTCGCGGATGCAATTGATTCCATTGGCCGTTCTGTGCTTGGACTTTCCGTCGGATGCGCCAGGTGTCACGATCATAAATACGATCCCATTTCAGCGGCCGATTATTATGCGTGGTATGGAATCCTGGAAAGCACACGATGGGCTTTTCCTGGTGGTGAAGAACAGAAACGCCCTGCACACTTTCCTGCTTTGGTCCCCGCAGAGGAAGTCGCGAAACGGGACAAAATCAAGGCGGACGAACTGGAACGGCTCGACCAACAAATCGCAGTGTTGAAACGAGAGCGATCGGAGATCGATCCCAATCGATTGGCGGGCGGACTGGACCTTGGGCTGGAGTCGCAGCCGCTTGGGAAACCACCTGGACCACCTTGGCTTAGCGCTGGTCCAAATGCAGTATTGGCTGAAGCTCAAAGCCCGTTCGCTCATGTGCATCCGGCTGGAAAACAAGGGGTGCGAATCGGTAGCGGTCAACCCAACGAAGGAGTGCGTTACGTTTTTGAAAATGGTTTGCGAGCAACGCCAGAGAAACAAATGCACTTCACGGTCGACTTTCGAGCTGTTGAGGGGGCAACCGAAAAAGGGGCTTTCCGATTCTATTTGGGCCGTGGTGTTATTGAATCTCTGGCGGTGGAATGCAGCGTAACCTCGACCGAATTTGCAATTCGTAACGGCGACAAGTGGCAGGTTATTCGACAAATCACACCCGGGACTTGGTATTCGTTACGTTTAACGCTGGATCCGTCTGCAAAGAGCCTCACTGGCTCGGTCGGCACGCTTCAAGATCAAACCGCCTTCCAGGACATTCAAACCGGGCCCAATTGGGACGGTGTTGTGGATTGCTTTATCTGCGATGGGATCGGGCATGTTCCAGGTGCGGCATGTGCACGCGATCTCGATAACTTGGGTTTGCAAGATCACGCGTTTGCTAAGCTGGATTCTGGCCCCGTCAATCCCATTGTTCGGCCCCCTGATATCGATCAGCGAATGGCGAAGCTTGATGCCGACATCAAGGCGATGACCGAAAGTCGCCAGCTTGTATCCAATTCAGTTCCCTACCCGGTGGCATATGGCGTTACGGAGGGGGCAACTGTAAATAGCCGAATCCAAGTACGAGGTGAACCGCAACGCTTAAGCGATGTGATCCCGCGTCGTAATCTTGAGGTGCTTGGTGGTGACATGGTGCCTGAGCATGCAGGTAGCGGTCGACTGGAGTTAGCGAATTGGCTGACACGACCAACCAATCCATTAACCGCACGCGTCTTTGTGAATCGCGTTTGGCAATGGCATTTTGGGCAAGGGCTAGTTGCCTCGCCCAGCGATTTTGGTTCACGCGGCGAACTGCCAACGCACCCTGAGCTGCTCGATTGGTTGGCAAACGAGTTCATGGCTTCTGGCTGGTCTGTGAAGTCGCTGCATCGATGGATCATGAACTCGCGAGCGTATCAATTAGCAAGTGTTGATCAAGCAGAAAACATCGCGTTGGATCCGAGCAACCGATTGCACTGGCGGTTTTCGCGACGCGGTTTAGATGCTGAGTCGATTCGTGACGCAATGCTGGCGGTAAGTGGTCGGCTGGACAGGAGCATTCCTGAAACCCATCCGTTTCCTTCGGTCGATACTTGGGGATACACCATCCACAGCCCGTTTCATGCCGTCTACGATTCCAATCACCGCAGTGTGTATTTGATGGTTCAAAGAAATCGACGTCATCCGTACTTGGCTCTCTTCGATGCTGCTGATCCCAACCAAAGCATTGCTTCTCGCCAACCTACAACGACTCCAACCCAAGCGTTGTACCTGATGAACTCACCCTTGGTGCATGATCTTTCCGAGGCCTTCGCGCGACGCGTCGCATCCATCGATGGGGATGATGCAGCCAAATTGCGTTGGGCGTTTGAGGCTATGCACGGTCAGATTCCGGAGGATGCTGTTGTCGATGATGCAATCGGGTTTGTGTCGGCCTATCGAAAGAAACTTGCGGGCAGCCAGGCGACGGATGAGAGTGACATTGCAGCCTGGTCAGCGTTAGCGAGAGTTTTGATGACAAGCAATGCGTTTCTGTATGTGGATTAGTCTCAAGCCGTAGGACGGCCTTCCCAGGCCGTCGTAAAATAATTTCGACGGCTTGGAAAGGCCGTCTTACCGTAAATCTTCACCTGCCTGTCGCCTTTCAATATCCCGATAAACCCGGTTTGCAACTCATGAATACTTTCCAACAAACACGTCGTGATTTTCTTAGCCGAGCCTCGGGCGGATTCGGAGCCATCGCCTTGGCTGGAATGTGCAGCGACTTGCAGGGGTCACAGGACAATCCACTAGCATCACGAGAAGCTCATCACCCCGCAAAGGCCGATCGAGTGATCTTTTTGTACTCGACGGGTGGTACATCGCATATCGACACCTTCAATCATAGACCGCAGCTGATAGCCGATCACGGTAAATCGATTACAGCTTCCAGGTGGTTGAATCAATCGGGAGAGTACAATCGGTTTTTGATCAAGCCACGATTTTCTTTTCAGCAATATGGTCAGAGCGGAACGTGGGTTAGCGAGCTGTTTCCACATCTTGGATCGGTCATCGACGATGTTTGTGTACTGAACGCGATGCATTGCGAGAGCGATGGGCATGACAAAGCGACTCTGGCTGCCCATACGGGTTCTGCGCAATTCGCAAGACCGAGCGTTGGATCTTGGGTCAGCTACGGCCTTGGGACCGTGAACCAGAACTTACCCTCCTTTATGGTACTGGCACCAGCCGCACCGTATGCAGGGGCTCAAACTTGGGGAAGCGACTTCTTGCCGGCATGTCATCAAGGAACGCATGTGTTGCCAGGCGCGGAGCCATTGCCGAACATTAGGCCGCGAAATCGCGATACAGAAATGCAACAGATGGAATTGGCCTTGCTCGGCCGATTGAACCAAAGCCATTTTGCTCAGCGGTCCGCGGATCTTGCGTTGGACGCACGCATCCGATCCTTTGAAACCGCTTTCGGCATGCAGCGCGAAGCACCTGAAGCATTCGATCTGTCTCAGGAGTCAGAAGAAACGCTGCGTTTGTATGGACTGGAGCGAGGTGCGACGAGCGGTTTTGGCTGGCAATGTCTGGTCGCTCGGAGACTTGCAGAACGAGGCGTTCGATTTTTAGAATTGATCGATGTTGGGTCGAGCGGCAACTGGGACTCGCACGGGGACATGGGAGATCATATTCGACTGGCAGCCGCCATCGACAAGCCGATTGCGGGCCTGCTTACGGACCTGAAGCAGCGAGGAATGCTGGATCGAACGCTGGTGGTATGGACCACCGAATTTGGGCGCACACCTTTCCATCAACAAGCAGATCACGCGGGACGCGAACATCACAATTTATGCTTCTCCTCATGGATAGCGGGTGGCGGCGTCAAAGGGGGCATGGTTTACGGACAGTCGGATGAACACGGCATCCTTGCAACGGAGGATAAGGTTCACACCCATGACCTTCACGCCACCCTTTTGCATCTGCTTGGCATCGATCATGAGCGGCTCACCTTCCGTCATGCGGGCCGCGACTTTCGCTTAACCGATGTTCACGGCAACGTGGTGCACAAGATTATCGCTTGACGCGGTCTAGTCGCATGCAGCGCAATCGAACAGATCGCTACAATCGTTAGCGGCCTATGGGGCTTGCGGATATGTCGATCGCAAGCGGGACGATGGCGCAAAAACGAGTGGTAAACTTCGAGCGAAGTTTCGAAGCTACACCGTTTCCTGCGTTATTCGATTGTGCCAAGCTGATGACTGACCCCGAACAGGCAATTCCAGACTCTGAATCTAAACGCCAACCTTTCAGCGTCCTTCGCACGTTGAAAGTCATCATGCTTCCCATCGCATTGGGCTTGCTGCTAAGTTTCTTCATGGTTGTTGGGCAGTGGTTTCAGGGAGACAGCGCTAAGTACTTTCTTCTTGCACTAGATGGTATGCGAATGCAAATCGTTATTGCATTTGCGGCATTTGCTACCGTCGGTTTCACGGTATGGATGCTGCGCCCCAGTAGACGAATGGTGATGATTGGGTTGGCTCTTGTTGTTTGTCTGGGTGGGATTCTTTCCTGTTTCGTTCGCTTGGACGGGTTTAATGGCGACCGAACGCCCAGGCTGGCATGGCGATGGAGCTTGCCTGCCGAAAGCAAGGTCAAGTCGTACTTGATTTCCAAAAAGGCCAGTTCATTGCCACGGATCTCACCTGAGCTTTCATTGGCAACGCCAACGGACTTTCCCGGTTTCATGGGACAGGATCGCAATGCTGTATTGAACTCAATATCCCTTGCCGACAATTGGGAACTAGCCCCACCGAAGCTACTGTGGAAGCATACTGTTGGTTTGGGTTGGTCCAGTTTTGCACTGGTAGGTGATTTGGTGGTCGGCTTGGAGCAGCGTGATCATGAAGAATGCGTCGTATGTTATCACGCTACGACGGGCGAAGAACTCTGGTGCCATCGCGAAGTGGAGCGATTCACCAATGAGCATGGAGACGGCCCAAGGTCGACACCTACGATTCATCATGGTCGAGTCTACTCGATGGGTGGTTGTGGTCGATTGACTTGTGTGGATCTGATGAGTGGCGAATTGATTTGGAAACAAACTCTGCTTGATGGTCCAGGCCTCTCGAACTTGTACTTTGGCACCACCAGCTCTCCGTTGATCGTTGGCGACCTGGTGGTCGTGACTCCGGGGGCTGGAGAGGGTGGATCGGCGGTTGCTTTCTCTACGGAAACGGGAGAGGAACGATGGCGATGTGGCGACGACCATGCCTCGTATGCATCCCCCATCGCATCGCGTCTCTGTCAGGTTCCGCAGATTCTAAGCTTCAACGGTGCTGGGCTGCGATCTTATTCGATCGACGGTAAGGCTCTCTTCTTGCATCCCTGGGTGACGCAAGGGGATTCTAGAGTCAACGTTGCCCAACCAGTCATCGTGGACCAGTGCGATGACCCAACCAGCATGGATCAAGGTGCTCGCGTCCTGATTTCGTCAGGCTATGACATGGGCACTGCATTGTTAAAGATTACCAATGAAGATGGCGTTTGGGTGACGGAAGAGATTTGGCGATCGTCTCATTTGAAATCGAAGCTATCGAACTTCGTCGTTTTGGATCAGCATCTCTACGGGCTTGATAACGGGCTGCTAACTTGTTTGCGGTTGGAGGATGGGAAGCGAGTTTGGAAGAAGGGTCGTTACGGTCACGGCCAGATGCTGCTTGTTCGCGACAAGCTTCTCATTCAAGCAGAGTCAGGAGAAATCGTTTTGGTAGCGGCGACACCGGAAAGTCATCGGGAGCTGACCAGGTTTACAGCCTTGGGTGGCAAAACCTGGAATCATCCATCATTAGCGGGCAACCGCTTAGTCATCCGCAACGACTGCGAAGCCGCAGCCTACGAACTACCTAGCGAGTAGTCTAACAGACTCACGATTCCAAGTTATTTAAATCGCATTCAGAGGCTGGTTTCTCTGCGATTGATTGGGGGTGCATCGCGAAGCTGGGCCTAGTGCCCATACTTCGCAACAGGTTTGGTGTGCTAAAGCGAGCTACCAATCGAGTTCTTGTTCGTCGATTTGGAGAACTTCGTGTCTGGCTTCCGCGACATCTGCGATAGCCGCCCATAGATCGCTATCCTCTTCATCACGTTCATCGCGAGGCCCAGGCATCATCCAATATGACAAAGCCTTGTCCGCAACCAAAAGCTCCTTCCTCACTGGCTCTACAAATTCCGGGGCCTTCTTGGTTCGTCGTAGATCAATATCCAAAACAACGGAGATACTTGAGGCGGCTGCTTCGATGGAATCGTTGACCGACTCACCTTCACCGGATCCCTTGGTAGTACGCAGATTAATGTGGTTGATGATCGTCAGAACGTCCAACGGTGACAAATATCGATCCCCGTCCACATCCA
>CAITIF010000313.1 GCA_903892365.1 uncultured Pirellula sp.
CAACAACAGGAATGGATCAAGGCACTCGCCCCTCGATTGGAAGAACTTCAAAGAGCCCCCATCAACGTTCGCAGACTGAAGCTGGAACATCTAAATGGAATTCCCGAAACGCAAGCCATTCGGATTTCGACCGCTTTGGAACTCCTTCAGCAACGAGACCTTTTGGCCGCCGAAAGATTGCTGACTTCCGAAATTTCGAACACACAAAATGCCAACACGCCAGACGAAAACACGGTTGCTAATCCCCTTCGGTCCTTGGCCAATGAATTGCTCGCTGAAATCTATGTCCGCGCACAACGGTACTCACTCGCACTCAGTTTATTGGATGGCAATACCGATCGACTAAAATCGATGATTGAAGAGTCGTCTGAGTTTTCACAACAAATGACCCTCACGGATCAGTCTTCACTCGAAAATAAAGTGGTAGCGAAATCAGTGGACGAATGGCCGCGTGGCCCAATCCAAGCGACCGCCTCGCGTCGAATGGCAAACCTAGCGGTCCGACCAAATATGCTGGAAACCATGACTCGCTGCCGCTGGAATCATCGAGTCGGAAATGCGCTTCAAGACTGGACCGTTTCCTATGGGCCTGGAAACTGGCTGTTTGAGTCTCCCGATGGAAAAGGACAATTCCAAATTTATGTTGACCCAGGTACTCAAGAAAAAGGATTCCAACCCACAATCCATTCCTTCGACAGCATCGCCATCGTAGAAATGAACAAACAGATCTTTGCGGTGAATACCCTGCAAGCAGCTAACAGTGAACAGGACGGGTTGCTTTGGAGAGAGGCCTTTGAAAGTAGCACGCCTGAAAACGAACGCGGTCGTGGACGTGTCTCGTTTGTCGAAAGAAACTCTTGGGGGTTACCTATCCAACGCAAGGCCATGCAAATTATCGCCCTTTCAAGATCAGGGATTGTGGTTGCCTTTGAGGATAGTTTGACTTGTCTGGATCTTTGGTCCGGTTCCAAACTTTGGACCATTCGCGGCGTCAAGGATTGTTCCTTTGCAAGCCATCAAGATTCGATCTATCTGTACCAACCTCAATCACAATCGATCGCCCAATTGGATATTCGCGACGGCATGAAACTAACCGATGTTAAGGTCGAAATTCAAGCAGGTAAGAGCATTGCCTCGATTGGGAAGCACATCCTCTTTTCGACTAGTAGTGGCAAGCAAAATTCTCTTCGTTTACTAAACGCCTCGAATGGAAAGGTTGTTTTTGAAAAGCTGTTTGCATCCGATACGCGACTTGCCTTCGACGGCGAATCAAGCTTGGTTGCCTTGAGCGGCGCTCGCGAGTCCACCGATGGTTCTGGGGAACTAACCTTTTGGAACTTGCTCAACGAAACCGAAAGTAGTTCCAAAGTCCAGGTGGAAGGATCCTTTGGATGGATCAACGTGCAGAGATTTGGCGATACGCTTTTGATCCTTCCTTTTGCAATTTCACAAAGTTTAGATTCGATCGCTGTCTGGCCGGACCCCTCGGATCCACTTTTTGTCCCAGTAGCAGGCCGCATAATCGCGATCTCTGCCAAAGACGGCAGTGCCCTTTGGAAGCAGAACAACTTTGCGAAGATGTTCTTTTTGCCGGTGGCTCAAGACCGCAGCTCCCCCTTAGCATTCTTTGTTCGAAGACTGACTCTTTCCAAGATTGCAGACGTGAATCCTGACTTGTTCAGCGTCGCCATTGTGGATGTTCGCGATGGTCAAGTCTTGTATACCAAAGACGATCTACCTGCGATTCGCAACCTGGGCTTTTCTCAACAGGTCGATCCAACCAAAAACGCAATCAGCATCACTTTCCTTGGCACTTCCGTTGACGTAGTTTGGAGTAACAAAGAAACGGAAAATCCAGAAGCCGCCATCACCGAAAATGCTCGCTTTGATTTTGGCGATATCGACTATCGCCCGTTCCGAAAAGAAATTGAAGATCGCATCTTGAAAATGCGAGCTGCCGATCTCGAAAAGGCAAACGATCAGGATATGCCTCCTGAGCCGGACAAAGAATGAGAATCAGTTCGTTACCTCGGTACTATCGCAACCTGCGTCGCTGGCAAGAAATCATCCTCGTCTTGCGACGTTATGGACTCGCTGACTGGCTTAGCCGATTGCGAGTGGACTTCATCCGTGACTGGCTCAAGGACGAACGCGGCGTTCCGCTCTCCAGCTATTCGCGCGAAGCTCGCGTTCGGATGGCACTGACCGACCTCGGTCCAACCTTCATCAAACTTGGCCAAGTCCTTTCGTTGCGCCCCGATCTTGTCGGGTCAGCGCAAGCGGCTGAACTGCAACAATTGCAGTCTCAAGTGCCTGCCGACCCCTTCGATCAAGTCAAACTTGTTGTCGAGAACGAACTAAAACAGCCACTCGAATTGGCTTTCCAAGAATTCTGCGAAACGCCCATCGCTTCTGCATCGATCGGCCAAGTCCACTCCGCCGTGTTGCGGGATGGGACTCAAGTTGTGGTCAAAGTTCAGCACTTTAACATTCAAGAAAAAGTAAACGAAGACCTAGAAGTTCTTCGAGGACTTGC
Source organism: uncultured Pirellula sp. (assembly GCA_903892365.1). Classification (GTDB taxonomy): domain Bacteria; phylum Planctomycetota; class Planctomycetia; order Pirellulales; family Pirellulaceae; genus JBKCUI01. The sequence continues at coordinate 2,537 of CAITIF010000313.1, forward strand.
TGTTTTAGCAGAATCCATCCCAGAGCTAGCCGTTTGGCAACCGCGTGCGATCGTTGAACAGCTGTCCCGATCTCTTCGTCGCGAGCTAAGCTTTTCACGGGAGCTATCGAACTTGACCATGTTTCAGGCGTCGCTTCGAGATGTCCCCGGAATCGTGGTGCCGCGCGCCTATCCGAAGTTGTCTAGCTCCCGCGTCCTGACGATGGAACGGATCGAAGGACAATCGATTCAATGCTTATCCGAGCCCGACTTGTTTTCCACCGAAGACCGTACCGCCATCGCAAAGCGAGTTTCGGAGCTTTACGTTCAGTCCATTTTTGTAAAAGGTCTGTATCACGCAGATCCCCATCCTGGAAACATCCTGCTTCAGCAGGACAATACCATCGGCTTACTGGACTTTGGGATGGTGGGACGAATCGACGATTCCTTACGAGGCACGATCGAAGAAATGCTATGGGCGGTTTTAAATCAAGATTCTGCACTGCTCACCTCCCTGATCAAAAGAGCCGGTAAAATCCCAGCCTCAATCGATGACGCTCAACTTTCTAACGATGTCGCAGACCTGATTGCCGCTTACGGATCTCAGCCCCTCGATTCGTTCGATCTTCGCGGCGCTCTCAATGAAGCAACGGACATTCTGCATCGACATCGCATTACGCTGCCTAGCCAAATGGGCCTACTTATCAAGACCCTCGTCACTCTTGAAGGCACCATTCGGCTCTCAAGCCCTGGCTTCAGCGTTCTGGAAGTCATCCAACCCATGATGGGTCAAATACGCCGCAATCGATTCTCGCCTCGAAGACAAGCCAGACGGCTTCGCCGGATGTATGTTGAACTCGAAGGGTTGGTGGAACGCTTGCCTTCTCAAATCAGCTCGCTCATGGAGATGGTTCAAGAAGGAAAGCTGGACGTTCAGCTTTCGCACCGAGGCTTAAGCCCTTCTATCAATCGATTGGTTCTCGGGTTGCTAACGAGCTCGCTGCTTCTGGGATCTTCCATCTTGATGGCATACAAAGTCCCTCCACTTTTGTTCATGGATGGTGGGCCACTGGGCTTGAAGGATCTGTCCATCATGGGCCTGACTGGTTTTGTGGTAAGTTCGTTGGTGGCTTTTCGAATCCTGCTTGCCATCAATAAATCAGGACATCTTGATCCAACCGCCGACGAGCACGATTCGTTTTAAAACGTCCGTTCTTCGCCAACTGGCGTAAAGCTCAGCAAAGCTATATGTCACCGCGAGCGATCGCAAGCGCCGAAGGGATGCAAGCCAGCAGTTGCCTTTGGGACAAAATACGAACAGGCTGACCGTCTTGCTTTCTTTTTTCGATTTCCGCCAATGGTTCCTGATCGCCACAACCATCGATCGCGTCTGGAGCCGCTTCACCTGATAACGGATGGCAGGTTTTTGAAGCGGAGGCACCCGGCCGATCAAGCTCACTTTCGGTTCCCATAACCACGTAATGAGTTTGTAAATTGATTTTGCTTTGAACCGTTGCCCCTAACTGAGTCAAGAAGGAAACCGCATCTTCACGCTGCATACCCAACAACGAATGGATGAGAACCAAATGCTTTCCGGCTAGCGGACGGGAATCCTCACAGCCTGCTAAAATCGCATCGGCGCGAAGACGTGTTTTACGAATCTGTTCCGTGCGCGATGCGGATGGGGTTCCGTCGGTTCGAAACAATTTGGGCTGGTACCGAGACATGGGTTCGGCCACGGTTTCGATTCGCGATCGCCGAACAGTGCGCGGCTGGCGAATTTGATCAACCCAAATCCGCCCGCGAATTAAACCCAACGATTCCTCAAGAGCATCTAAGTCCGCAGCGCCCGCCTTCTCGGCCGCAGCAAGCGCGATCTTTGCACAAGCCCGCGCGTCTTCCAATGCATTGTGATGCTGAAATCGAATTGCAAGTCGCTCGGCAATCGCCGCCAATCCGTAACCAGACTGACCTGGCCAAGTCCGCTTTGCGATCAGTCTCGTGCATTGTAAATCGATTTGAGGTAACGCGATATCGTACGCTTCGGAAGTCGCCTTCAGTACCGCAGCATCGAAACCCACATTGTGCGCGATGATCGTACGACCATCGAGCAACGGGAACAGCTCCGACCAAACTCGATCCCACTGAGGGCTGTCCATGCAGTCGCGAGCCGTGATGCCATGCACGCGAACACAATTCGGCGAAAAGTACATGCGTTGCGGTCGAATCATCCACTCGCGTTCATCGACGATCTGCCAATCATCTGTCAACACGACGCCAATCTGACAAGCCGAATTGGACTGATGGTTCGCGGTTTCAAAGTCAATAAATGCGATGTGCTTCGACATCGTTTCCTACTTTCGAACGCTTTCCCATGGAACGTCAACTACGCCCGCATTTTGATTGGCGCTTCGAGCCATCACAAAGAGAAGGTCGCTCAATCGATTCAAAAAAATCACGATGTGGGATGCATCGCTTACACTTCGATCACGAGAGAAACAGACAATCTCACGCTCGGTCCGGCGACATACGGTTCTCGCCAAATGCAAATGAGCTGCTTGAGAACTGCCACCGGGCAAGATAAAGTTGCGAAGCGGCTTGAGATCTTGCTCCAGTTCATCGATCGCGATCTCCATCGCTGCGACATGCGAACTGCCATCCCATTTCAGCGAATGCTCTTCGGGATTGGGGGTCGCAAGTTCTGCCCCGATAGAAAACAAATGATGCTGAATCGCACTCAAAATTCCATCCAGCTTTTCTCCCAAACCGGTGGAGCGAGCGATTCCGATCACAGCATTCAGTTCATCCACCGACCCATACGCACAGATCCTTGGGTCATCCTTTGCTACGCGAGGGCCACCAAAAAGTCCTGTGGTCCCCGCATCGCCCGTTTTCGTGTATATCTTCATCAACATCCATCACTTTATGGGTTCGTTTCCTTGTCCATTCAACAAACCATTATTAGCCATGGAACCTGAAGTATTTTCAAGCGGGTATCTCGTTTTTCGAAAGCAAAAAAAGCTCCAGTTTCTTTTGATGAAACACGCAAATCGCTGGGATTTACCGAAAGGTCACCTCGATCCTGGCGAAACGAAACACCAGGCCGCAATCCGGGAACTTTCTGAAGAAACTGGAATTGACCATTCCGATCTGGAAACCGTACCCGAATTTGAGTTCAAACAACAATA
>CAITIF010000314.1 GCA_903892365.1 uncultured Pirellula sp.
CGGGTGTAACCGAATCCGAGTTTCGAACTGCACAGAAAACCAAGTAAGCTCGGGCAGCTGATTCTTCGGTGCTGCGCAAATCATCTGGTTTTCTCCTTGGAAACATCGATTTAGTACGTTGGCCTGTCGACAAAAGGTGAAGGAGACCGCAATACATTGCCAGCCCACTGGCTTTCCACCCAAATGGGTGCGCACGAACAGCCCGAACAAATGCTGTGTCCCTTCTGGGTTACGATCCCGGCCACCAGCACCATCGCCTTGAATCGTCTTCGATGATCTTGTCGTTTAAAGTGATTCTCGAAGCGAATATTGTCGGATCGCGGTTTTTGCACAGGGTGGGATGCTTACCGATAGACCTCTCGGATTAATCGATCGGCGGCACTCTTCAGTCGGTTGGCGTCTTCCATCAGCTTCGAGGCTTCTCGCGACATAGAATTCGTGCGATCTGCACGATCGCGAATTTGCTGGGCAATCTGCACAAGCCTGTCGCTGTTCTTTTGAACCTCGCTAGCCAGACGCTGTTGCTCCTGCCGATTTTCACGGCCTGGAACCTCGTATTGCTCGATGCGTTTCACGTTTGCAATCGACTTGAAAAGGGTCGCAGACTGTTCACCATAGAAGCCCCATGTCACGAATGAACTCATCTGCTTTTGATAACTGGTCATGGTGCTCAGGAGTTCTTTCGTGGAAAGCCCCTGTGAGGGAGGGGGAGCCACATTCGGTCGGTTAGCTAAAAAACTTTTGACGAACGGGACACGATTCCCTCCATAGGAACTCAAATCAGATAGAGTGCGTGAGAGTTCTGATTGAATTGGCTGGCGGCCAAATACTTTATCGTAGAGCGCATAAACGAAACCGACGTCGTTGTTTCTTCCAAATCGATCGTAGAATTCGGTACTACCGAGGATGTAAGATTGAATATCCTGCAAGGTTAGTCCACCCTGCGAAAGACTTTCCCGCCAAGCCGTTGTTTCGCTTTCACTCGGCGGTCTTTGTAGGTATTGGTCATACCAGATACGAACCTGCGCCAATTGCGAGGCAACCTGATTGTTGATGATCGGGGGGCGTTGACTCGCATTTTGATTGAGATCGATCGTAATGTTGGTAAGATTGTTGGTTCGCCAATCCTTGACCAGCAAAACAACGGGTTGGCCACGATCGGCGCGAGACCACACCTCACGTTCCAGGTCATAGGTGGTTCCATTGACAATCCCGACTTGATATCCGTTGACGGTGATCACTTGGTCACGCACCTCGATGCCTGCCAGTTGCGCTGGGGACCCAGGAACGATGGATGTGATTACCACCCCAGTATTTTGGTTCGAGCCTCGCGCTCCAAAATTCCTTCCGGTCGCTGTCGCGCCTGGAGCGAGTCGCCCATTTGGATCTTGTTGTGCGCTCTCTCGCTCCCTCACCTCTTGGGAAGTGAGTTCGGAGACCATCGAACAAAAGATCCATCCCGTGAGTACAAGAACCCATCGTAGATGGGAGTCGGAGGAATAGGATGCACCAAGTAACATTTTGCTTAACTCCAAATTGATCGGTTGTATGGCACGAACGGTGAAAGTATCACTCAACCGTTTTTTAAATTCCATAGGGACTGAAAGGACGCTGATCGAGTCATTTCACTGCAGAGAGCGAACCGATTTGACGCCTGGCGACTTCGGTTCGCTCGGGAGATAGGGGGAGGAAACGTGAGCGTTTGACGACCCTAATTCCTTGTTGGGAAAGCGTGAAATCCAGGAATCGCCGCTCTGTTAGCGAAGGTTTTAGTTCCCCACTACTACGGACGACGAGGTACAATTCGCGCTCGAGCGGATAGGATCCCTCTTTCGCATCGTCGGTCGATGGAAGAATTGCCGGCTTGGATTTATCTTCCGAAATAGCCAACGCATTGGTAGAGTCGTCTAGCCAAACCTGAGAAAGGATTCCGAGGGCGCCCGGTGTTCGTAAAACCTCCTCGATGATCGACGATTGGTTGTCGCAACTTTTGATCTCTCCAGACATCTGATCGGAATCTCCAAAGAGCATCTGCGCGAAATTGTCGCGAGTCCCAGAGAGTTCGTTGGGGCCGACCAGGGTGATTCCCAGATCACTCGTCGCCGACCGATCATCCACTTGATTCCAACGAAGAGGAACACTCCTCGCTTGAAAGATCTCCTTTAACTGATCACGCGACAGCGAAGTCAGCGGATTCGCAGGATGCGCAATCACGGCGATATGGTCAC
>CAITIF010000315.1 GCA_903892365.1 uncultured Pirellula sp.
CTGGTCATTAAAAACTGGGGCTCCTCGCCCGCCTCAATCAGCCACAACGGCCAGAAAGTGTCCGCAAATGATTGCGCGACCGGTTTGGTCAGAACCTTGGAAGGCGATGATCTCGTGATATGGATACCCATGGAAGCGACACAAACGCTGACGATCTCTGTAAAATGATCCGTAGCTCCCCTCTGCCCTGTTCGGTCGGTGCAACTTCTGACCCAGATCCTGGAAGTTGGCAAATGAACACCATGAAAAGAAACGCCATGAACTTATGCTCGTTAATCGCCGTCGTTCTGGTCCTTCTCAACGGAGCTCAGGTTAGGGCCGCAGACATCGCGTCTGATCCAGGTATTACTCGTATCGTGTTCCTTGGCGATAGCATCACGGAAGGCGTCGGCGTCAAAGAAAAAGCGAAGGATCGGTATGCCACGGTCGCCACAAGATTGTTGGCGGGCAAGCATCCTGGAATCACAGAGATCAACCTGGGACAAAGCGGGCGTGCCCTTTGCCAGCAAGAAGCCGGGTATTCCGAAAGCGTGCTGAAGCAAAACCCGGATGCGGTGGTCATTCAGTGGGGCGTAAACGATCAATACTGGGGCTTCTCCATTGCAGAATTCGTAGCTCGTTATGATGCGCTTGTTGCTGCACTACGAACCGCGAAGCCTCGGATGCCGATTGTTCTCATGACGTTGATCGCCGACTTCCGCAGGCCGGAAAACCAAGACGCGTGGATCGGCGAGGCAAACATCGCCTTGCAGGAAATTGCCGCCCGCTACCGCTGCCACCTCGCCGACACGCATCGTGCCGTCGATCATCAAAAGACGCTCTACAGCGATCTCATCCACCCCAACACCGCCGGTGCCGAGGTGATGGCAAAAACCATCGTGGCCGCTCTCGAGAACCCACCGCTGTCGGTTGAAAAGTCCGCCGTCTCATTCGATCAAGGCACCGAGGTGCGATTCCTTCAAAACGTCTTTCTGCCAAAGCGTGAAGGCACGGAACCGCAGTGGGTTCATGTCACGGACATCACCCCCAAGGGGATGAACATCGAGAGCAAGATTCCCATCGCCATCCGCACCGCACCGATCTATCCGGCAGGCAACTATCGCATCGTGATCCAAGATAAGTCCGGAGCAGTTGTGAACACCATACCCTCTGAGGTGAACTGGTCCCGGATGAATAGTTTTACATTTGATCCCAAGGACCACGCTGGCCCATTTCGCATCGAAATCCTGCCAATGAATCCCGCTAACAAATAACCCCATCATACATTCAGGAATTATACCTTACGAAAAGTCATAACGGCCGGTTTTGCTGTGCTGCTGTTGAACTCAGACGCGCGTCTGCTTGCCGAGGGAGCGGGCGCGATCCTGAAGCCTGATGCGCTACGCGCTTATGTGGCAACCTTCAACGGCCAGCGTCCCGACGATACCGCAGAGGGATTACCTGAGGATGGATCGGTCACCGCGATCAGCAACGACCAGGCTGCTGATTGGATGGAAAAAAACATCCCGCTTTTCGAGTGTTCCGACAAGGATATCGAGGAGACCTATTACTTTCGTTGGTGGGCCTACCGGAAACACATCTGGAAAACTCCTGACGGTTTCGTTGTTACGGAATTCCTGCCGAAGGTGGGTTGGAGCAAGAAACACAACACCATCAATTGCCCCGTCGGCCATCAACTCTACGAGGGCCGCTGGATCCGCGACCCGAAGGTCATGTCAGAATATGCAGCGTTCCACTTCGGCAAAGGCGGCGATCCGGGAGGTTCGAGCAAGATGTATTCCCAGTGGATCACCGATGGCATCTACGCGAATTATCTGGTCACTGCCGACAAGCCGTTCGTCACCGGCTTGTTGGACGCCTTGATCAAGAATCATGAGGCTTGGAAGCAAGGTAATCCAGCTCTCCACCCATGGCAGAGAAGCCGGTTGCTGGACAATGGTCTCTACTGGCAGGTTGATTCCTGGGAGGGGCAGGAGTTTTCCATCGGGGGCACGGGCATTCGGCCACCGATGAACTCGTATATGTTCGGCAGCGCGGTGGCTATTGCCAAAATCGCGGAACTGGCTGGCCGGAAGGAATTGGCTGATCAATATCGGGCCGAAGCGGAGCAGTTGCGAAAACGGGTTCAGGATCAACTGTGGGATCCCGAGGCGAAGTTCTTTAAAGTGATGCGGCACGAGATGGCGCCGATGAACCAGTATGACAACTCGGTCGC
>CAITIF010000316.1 GCA_903892365.1 uncultured Pirellula sp.
ACCAAAGGAATCGTCACTTTGCTTCCAGCCGTCGCTTCGATGACCTTGCGGTCCTGGGCAGCAATCGACATGGGGGCCGGTTCATGATTGGTAACCGACAAGGGCAAACCACTGACCAACCTAGGTGCAGGGATCTCGCCCCAGGAATCAGGAATGGGCCAAGCAAAATCCGCCATCTGAACTTGCCTTGAAACAAGCTGATTGTCGATGGTAGCCGAGCCGACAAAATCGAGATTCGCTAACGCAACGGGCGCGTCATATTGGGCCGTGACCAGCATGATGCCACGCGATTTCCCTGCGGGGATTTTCAAGCCTTGAGCGGAGACGCCATTGGGGAGACCATTCAACTGAAGCTGAATATCGCCGTCAAACCCATCGCGCCGCACCGCAACAACCTCCAACGCAACGGTCGCCCCCGCACGCAACGCAAGCGGTTTGGACAAAGCATTGCGATCCCCATTGCGAAGCTCCATATGCAGACTCCATGCGGCCAACGCAAAATCGGGAGCTGCTTTGCGAATGATCATCCGATACTCGTTGCGAAGATCGTTACGAGTGCCTCCAAACAAATCGGTCAATTGCAATCGATACACACCATCTTGCGGAATAGTAATTTTGCCCAAAATATCCGGAGAACCACCGTCGTAAGCAGGTCCATCGTACGCATACCCATTACTCGACGGTTTTACCGGGCTTGGAATATCTAATAACTCGACGACATCCACGAGTTGCTCTTTGCCAGGTTCGCCGGTCACATGCTGGACCAAGATCGCAGGGTCGGTCGGCCGCCCAAGTCGCTCTGACGCGATCTCCACCCACCATACTTCTCCCTTTCGAGCCGAAAACTCGAAAGCATCGACATCCGCGGCTGGGTAAAAGCTACCTGACAAGTCGCATGGCAAAGCAATCTTTTGCGGAGCCGACACGGCATTGGGCTCTAATTCGACGTTCACCGCTTTCGTGGGTAACCCAGTCGGCGGCCAAGAAAATGCGCTGACCGACCGCGTGGAAGCAAAGCGTGGCAATACGGTATCAGCAGCCAATTCTTGAAAATGCAACCGATAGAAGTAAGCTGGCCCCCCTTTAAAAGTCAGCTCATGAACCTTGATAAGATGCGGACCGTCCTGGGACGCGGTGAAGTCCAGCAGATCCCCGCGACGTTCCACCGCTAGATCGCGCCCCTGCGAGTCCGCAATGATAACAACGGGATCTAGCTTGGAATCAATCCCACGCGACGAACAACCAACCACATAGCGATGCCCTTTTTGTGCCATAAAGCGATAGAAATCGATCGATCTGGCCGTCATCACCGAATTCGTTACCGAATTCACTTGGATCTCCATGGCGGTCGCCAAGGAAGTGTTGGGACCCGTCTGTTTTAATTCAAGAAGTGTATCGACCGAGAAAATTCGCGACGAAGATATCCCGAGCCTGCTCAATACGCGTGCCTCATACAAACCCGTCGGGCAATCCGCTGAAATCTGGACAAGGAACTTGTTCGGCTCGATCTGCCCTGCCTCATTTTGCTTCGCTTTGGCAACAATCCCAGGATGGTTGAACAACAGTTCTTTACCCTCATCCAAGTGCTCCCCAGTGATTGTTATTTCAACCTGCGAGCCAACCGATCCACCCATCGGCATCATCGTGAGCAATCTGGGCAATGGCAGACAAACCGATTGAGCCGAAACAATCGCGGAGCCTGCAGCCCACATCAAAAGCATTGCAGAGAGAGCGCTGAAACGCGACCAGGCATGATGAATGAAAGAACACTTGGCTTGGGCTGAAGATTTCATGACTTGAAGCTCAGTGATTGAAGAGAAATTCTTTGGTATTGATCAAGGCCCAGATAAGGTCTTGAAATCGTTCTTGGCTAGCTGGTAGGCCCACCGTAACACCGCTTGCATCCACGGAGCCCGGCTCAGTCAGATAGTCCACGGCCCCGCTCAGTTCAGCTGCCGACGGCGATCGACCGAATGCAATTCGATAGAGTTCGGTGACACGCTCTTGCATGGGCTGTTGCGACTTGGACATCAAATCCGCTCGCCCACCCGCCGTTGCAAGCTTGGCTTTGACGTCTCCAGCGTTCATCAAATGCAAACTCTGCGCCAAGCTGGACGATTGAGTTCGTTCGCACTCACAAACACTTTCATTCTCAGGACGCCCAAAAACCTTGAGAAAGGGAGTCGCATTGTTGTAACTGTTGTCGGGCAGGGCAACAGCCCGAGTGCCCGTCGGCAAGTTCTGAAAATCAGTCCTTGCACCGGTCACATCGTCGATGGAATCCAAAAGAACCTCGGCTTGCAATCGCTTAAGGTAGTATCGAGAATAGTTCTGTTGGTCGGCAGAATTGGATTGGTTTGGAACAGAGCTAAGCTGGTACGCATTGGATGTAACAATCACACGAACCAGTTCCTTCAGATCGAATCCGCTTGCAATAAAATGCTTTTCTAACCCCGCAAGCAACTCCGGGTTCGAAGGTGGGTTCGTATCGCGGATATCATCCTCTGGATCGATGAGACCACGACGAAAAAAGTGCTTCCAGTAACGATTGACCACCGCTTTGGCAAAGAAAGGATTCTTCGGGTCACTCATCCAATTGGCAAGATGAAGACGTGGGTCTTGGTCGGCTGTGATGGAATCGATATTCGTACCAAGAGCCGCCGGCTTCAAAACAGCTCCTGTCTTGATATTGGCTGCAGCGGCGATCCCTCGTTTGTGAAAAATCATATCCTCGCCACGAGTCGATGTTGGCTTGCGGCCGACTTGACTAAAGAACGCAGCAAAGCTGTAGTAATCGTCCTGGCTCCATTTTTCAAAGGGATGGTGATGGCATTGAGCGCATTGCATTCGAACGCCCAAGAACAATTGAGCGACATCTTCCAACTGCTGCTTTTGTTCTTTGACTCGTTTGTACCAAGCTACCGGCGGGTTCGACTGAACAGTACCAGTAGCTGCCAAAAGTTCGC
>CAITIF010000317.1 GCA_903892365.1 uncultured Pirellula sp.
CGATGGCGCTTTTTGGCACTCTTGATATTTGGCACTTCACAAACTCCTGAAATCGATCAACTGACTAATCATCCCCGAAAAATTAAGGACGCATATGATGCCAAGCCTGCATAGATTTGTCTAGGGATTCTGGCCGCAAACTGCACAAAACCCCTTCTTTTGGCTAGCAAAAACGTTTCATTAGGATTAATTCCACAGAACGACGGGGACCAGCCGCGATCCTTCTCCTGGAAAAAATCACGAAGCTTGGAAATCCGCCCCAACTGAAACGGATCCTGTCGGAACCCGTTTGAAATCGGTTATTACTTGGCGAACTACAGGCCGGGCTTCGGGGGCTTGGTGGGTTTTTCCCACGATACGCTTCCTTTTGCATTCACTTTTCTACGAAAGACTTTGTCCCCGCAGGTCGCGTACAAAAGATCGCGTTCGGGGCCGCCGAAAGCGATATTGCTCAGAAATGCGTTCTGCGGCTTGGCCAGGATTTGATTGACGCGGCCAGGTTGGTCCAGAATCTGAATACCCAACGAAGTTGCCACGTACAGGTGCCCATTCATGTCCATGGTCATTCCGTCGGCGGCACTTCGAGTGGTTGCGTCCGGGGTGTGCAGGTACCCATATTCTTGCTTGTATCGCAACGACCCATCCGGCTGGATCTGGAACGAATACGTAAACCGCCCGTCCGAATCCGCCACGTGCAGCAGCGTTTGGTCGGGAGAGACGATGAGGCCATTTCCCAACGAAATACCTGAATCCACTTCTTTCTTGGTGCCATCGAACCCCACATGGAAAATTCTTTTGGTGCTTGGGTCGGTATAAAACAGGCCGCCTTGATAAACCACCAAATCGTTGCATGGTGAATTTTCGGCTAGTACCTCCAGAGTTCCGTCCATCGAATAACGAACTATTCGTTTGCGGTTGTATTCACACGCATACAGTTTTTTGTCGGGGCCAAACATCAATCCACTCGTGCCTCCGGAATCTTTGGCGAAAACTTGAACGTCCGGCTTTCCGTTTTGATCCCTTGCGACAAAAATTTGGTTGCTCGGAACATCGACGAAGTAAACTTCGCCTTCCGGTCCAACAGCTGGCCCATCCGAAAATTGATGACCTTGACTCACAAGCTCCCAAGGTTGATCGGGCAACAGAATGTTGATCCTGGCCTGAGCCGGCACACCTGGACGGATGGGATTAGGGTGCCCCTTCCAAAGCCAACGCAAAGCATCTGGCATGATGGCTGCCCCTTGCTTTCCATTGTGGCCTCCCTCGCCCCAAACATGCTCGACTTCATAACCCGCGTATTGCAGCGCCGAAAGCATCTGCAGGTTAGCAACCCACCAATCGCCAGCGTAGATATTTAAATCATGATCGCCATCTTGCAAAAAGATCCGTAAAGGTTTCGGTTCCATTTTTCGGACCAGCGTCGATAACTCATCACCACCTCGCAATCCGACGTACGTGCCGATGGTGCTTAGAACACGCCGAAACAGATCCGGTCGTTCCCACGCAACATTAAAGGCACCGATCGCTCCCGAGCTTGCACCGCCAATGGCTCGATCGTTGGGATCGGTACTCAATGCATAGCTTTTGGAAACATGAGGCAACATCTCCAGTTCCAAGAATTTGGCCAGACGATCCCCGAGACCGTCGAACTCGAAACTTCGATTGAAACGCGGTTGAGCGTCCTCATTGGCGGCGGGGACAACACCAGGCTCGATGAATATCCCGATCGTGACTGGCATCTCACCCGAAGCAATGAGATTGTCCATGACCACCGGCAGCTTCCATTCGTTCGCTCGGCCGAGTCCATCCAGGATGACGAAAACGCAAGCCGGCTTGGACGGATTGTATTGCGATGGAACATACAGATAGTAGTTTCGCTGAGTTCCGGGATAGATTTTGCTTTCCCACGGGAACGGCCCTTCGACCTTGCCTTGGGGAACCCCTGCTTTTTTGATCGAATCAGGATGCTCAGGATAAGATTCCTCCTGAGCTCGAACGGCGGTTAGGCACAACATCAAGAAGCAGAAAGCCATCCCTACTGGGAATCGGCCAAGTGATCGAATGGATTGGTACATCGGCAGAAAACGAACCATGGTGAGAGTCAAGGAGAGATTAAACATGCCCTATCGGAGCTCAAGCCCCGATAAAATTGCCATCTTCATCGTACCGCACGAAGGCAAAATAGACGAAGTTAACGATCATCATCGGAACGACCGCCCAAAAGACGGGACCGATAAAAAAGATCAGAAAGAAGTTAATGATCAGATACGTCAGCCAAAGCCACCACGTATCCTTAAGGAATGCATAGTATCGCATGGGTTGTGCTCTATATCGAAATTGCCGCATCGAGATCGGCAATCAAGTCGGAGGGATCTTCAAGCCCGATGGAGATGCGAATCAAAGAGTCCGTTATACCAAACTTTGCCTTCGCTTGCGCATCGTAGCTCGCATGCGACATGGACGCTGGCTGCTCGATCAACGACTCCACTGCCCCGAGACTGACTGCGAGCCCAAATAACTTGGTGGACTGGCATACCAACTTGGTGCGCTGAAAATCTCCATCGATTTCGAAGGAGATCATTGCCCCGAACTGATCCCCCATGAATTGCTTGGCTCGTTGGTGGTTCGTGTGGCTTGGCAATCCCGGGTACAAGACTCGAGTCACTCGTGGATGCTGTTCCAGCCATTTGGCGATTTCCAAGGCGGTTTTCGACTGCTCGCGCATCCGAAGCTCAAGCGTCTTGAGCCCGCGTTGCAACAGGAACGATTCGAGACTTCCCAGAACGGCGCCGGTTGCATTCTGAACAAAGTATAGTTCTTTGTGCAGCGACGCATCCCGGCACGACAAAACCCCAGCCAAGCAATCGCTGTGGCCGCCCAAGTATTTGGTGGCCGAATGCATGACGATATCCGCTCCCAATTCCAAGGGACGCAGCATGCACGGGGGGGCGAACGTGCTATCGACCCCCAGCAAGGCACCGCGTTCATGAGCAATTTTTGCAATCGCAGGAATATCAGGAATCGTCATAAGCGGATTCCCGATGCTCTCGATCCAAACCATCTTGGTGTTGTCTTGAATCGCAGCGGAAATCTGCGAGACATCGTCCGCTGGTGCCAAAGTCACGGTGACCCCGGCGCGATTGCAAATCTTGTGAAGCAGTCGAAAGGTCCCACCGTAGATATCGCAACCCGCAACCACATGCTCGCCCGATTTCAAAAGCATCGATGCGCAGTGCGTCGCTGCCATGCCGGACGAAAAAGCAAGTGAGCCCGCAGCCCCCTCTAAGCTCGCAAGCGTTTTCTCCACCGCCGAGCGGGTCGGCGTGCCGCTCCTGGAGTAATCAAATTGCCCCCAAGTTCCGGCGGCAGGCTGAATAAAAGTGGTAGCCAAGTGAATCGGTGTTACGACCGCACCTGTTGCTGGGTCCGGTTCGCTGCCAACATGGATGGCTCTGGTTCGGAATTTCATACTTCTAACGCTTGCTTCAAATCGGCAATTAAATCGTCTGCGTCTTCGATGCCACACGACATTCGAATCATATTGTCATGGATTCCAAACCGCAGTCGATCTTCAGGTGAATAGTCCCAGTAGCTCATCACCAAGGGCTGTTCGATCAGCGATTCAACCCCGCCAAGGCTTGGCGCGATCCGTGGAATACGGCATGCATCGATGACTGCTGCGGTTTGTCGCCAATCAGCATCCCGGACCAAAAAGGTGATCAAGCCTCCAAAGCCCTTCATGGTTCGTTTAGCGACGTCATAGCTCGCATGCGACTTCAGGCCCGGATAATAAACACGTTCGATGCGAGGATGGTTCTCCAGAAACTCTGCGACTCGCTGACCGTTCTCGTTATGCCGCTGCATCCGCAACGCAAAGGTTTTCAAACCTCGCTCCAACAAGTACATGTTGTGCGGAGAATTGATGCCCCCAAGAATACCGCGAAGCTTTCGGACACTTTCCAGCTTTTCCTTAGACCCCGAGATGACTCCTGCAAGCAAGTCGTTATGCCCGCCCATGTATTTCGTAGCTGAATGCCAAACGTAATCCACCCCGTATTCAATCGGTCGGATGTTGAAAGGCGTTGCAAGGGTCGCATCGATCAGTGTTTCCACCTGGTGCTTCTTGCCAATCGCAACGAACTGCTCCAGATCGATCACTGTCAAATGAGGATTCGTGGGGGATTCGCTCACAATCATCTTGGTGCGAGCATTCATGGCTGCTTCCATCGCCTTGAAATCGCCTGTCTTGACTTGATGAGTCACCACCCCAAATCTGGCCAGGTGCTTGGCGCAGAATTCGCGGCTGCGGTGATAACACTGATCGAAGAACACGATCTCGTCACCAGCACTCAGTTTCGCCATCAGGAGGCCCACGATGGCAGCCATTCCGCTCGAATAAAGGATGGCATCTTCCGCAAGGTCCAAGGCGGCGAGCTTTCTTTCCACCACTTTTTCGTTGGGATTGCCATAACGCCCGTATTCTTCGCGATCCTGCTTCTGTTCGATGTAATCCAGAATGCCCTGAGTCGATTCGAAGGTGTAGGTGCTCGCGCAACATATCGAGTCCGTGATGGAATCGTTGGGCTTTTGACGAGCCTCCCCAGCATGAACACTCAAAGTGCTAAAGCCAGCACGTTTGGCGAACTCGCCTTGACTGGATGAAGTAGCACTAGAATCTGCGGAGGAATTCGAAGGAGACACGTTAGAGGAATGATCCACGATGGCAGCGTTTTCCATGGAATGATGATGGCCGGTAGGATGACAAAACGGAAGTTATGCCAGTTGAATTGCGACACAAGAGCTAACCATGCATGGTTCACGCACCCTAGAATGATCTGGTAAGGTGTCGTGGTCGCTGAAGTGGGTAGAGCAAGAAATGGGAAACCGCGATTGGACGCGACCATTTGCGAGCTCGGGAACTTCAGTGGCTATTTAGCAGTTAGGCTGCAAGCGGCCGCAAATCCCTGAACATTCTTAAGCTTAACTGCGGACTTCTTGATCAGCAAGGAGTTTTTCCGAGACTTTGGAACCTCAAACTCGCAGACTTGGTAAAATGTCGCGACTAGGTTTGTTTTGCCAACGCCCCATTTGTTTTGCCAACACCCCATTGTTTCGCAAACACCGGGTTGGATTTGTTAATTCAGGGACCACGCTCTTCGAATGCCTGCCTTTTTACAATTACTTTCTGTTCCGACACGCATGATTGCTTGGGCGCTTTGTCAATCGCTGATGATGGCATGCTGTCTCCATGGCGCCGCCTATGGCGACCAGGGGCCGGACGACGCGGCCCCCGAAGCTATAGGTACCGAGCGGCTGAAAACCTTGGTGCAAGATTTGGCCGATCAGACCTTTGCCGTGCGCGAGGCTGCGACCGAAGAACTTGCGACACGCTGCGATGAAAAGTCCCTTGAAGCCTTGGAAGAGATGAGCCGGGAGTCCTTCGATTTCGAAACCAAATTGCGCATCCGCGGAATCATCGCCAAAATCAAAGCGGAGCGGCTTCAAACTCAAGTGGCTTCGTTCATGCGATCGAAAGATCCCGAACAAACATTCGGATTCGATGGTTGGAAAACTTTTTCGCGATACAGCGGACAAACACGAGGGGCGAAAAAACTCTTTTTAACGCTTCTGGATTTGCACCCACGACTGGTCGAACAACAGCTCGAATCCAAAGACGAAGCCATTGCGTACGCAAAACAGATCGCCGCTCGAGTTGGCGACAAAAAATCAAGGCTCATGTACGCCGAGCCAGGAGACGGTCTTGCCCTGCTATACGCTCTTAATGCTTCGGAAGAACTGCAGGATGAAGCATTGGAAGGCATCAGCATTCGCACCTTTCGCCTCGCCCCGTTTTCTCCTTTACTGAACGAACCTCAATATCGAAAATCGCTCGAACGGATGTTGACCACCTGGAGCTCACGCGTGAAGCTCGAACGCATCACTTGCTTGCTATGGTTCATTGAAAAAGAGCTACCCGTTTGCCGATCTCTCGCCCTAGACCTGTTGAGCTCGGAGGAGATCAAAGTGGATCCAGATGGCTTTGCCCTTTCGATGCAAGCGTTGTTCCGCTTTGGGGAAAAAGGAGATTTGCCCAAGGTGGAGACTTGGCTTCAAGACAAAACAGTTTGTTTCGTAAGTGAGCGATTAGCGCTTCCCTCGCCTGATAAACTCGACGCGAATGGCCAATTGCCACCAGGTCTTGCCGTCGAACGTTTTACGGTCGAATACCGCGACATCGCATTACTCGTATCGCTACGGCTTCGTGGTGACGATCCACAACCCTATTTTCCTTACCTACGTCTGCATGCGTTGCGAGGTTTCTTTCCAGAGACCATTGCGTTACCCGAGGGACTCGACAAGCCACGCGAAGAACGAATTCAAGCTTGGCAAAACCAAAAACTGAAGTCCAAATAGCGTTCTGCTCTAGCCAGGGTCCAATTGGCTTTTCAAACGGGGCATCCGACATGGAATCTCAAACCGATACGACTGGTAGCAAGCCGGACTTTGTTGCCGAACTTGAAAAGTACTTTGGAATACCGAGCCAAGCGGCCTTCGGAAGTTCTGTCTTCTTGATTCCCGTCGCGGAGCAGTCCAAAGAATTGGAATCAGATGCGCTAGAAAAGTATCAGTACTTTGTCGGAGAATCTTGGGATCGACTAGGAGCTCAGAATTGGATCAACGGATGGGCAGCGGTTTATTCACGCGAGCCAAATTCCTCGCTCGGTATTCTGGCTGAGCTGAAGTCCTTGACCGACCGAGAAGCTCGGCAGTCTGCTAACTTGTTGCTGGAGATTACCGAGGATGCAGAACTGTCCAGCAAAGCACTCCACTTGGCTTTCGATAGCGAGTTGACCACGGAGCTCCGTATCTACAAGATTGGCGATTGCGCTGCGATGTCCGGAATTTTGATTGCCGCCAAGCTTCAGAACATCGGCAATTTGATCCTGCTGCTGTTGCTCGATTGATGGCACCAACCAGGCCTGCGCGCGTAGGCCGTAACAAGTCGACGTAGGCCGTAACAAGTCGCTTTGGACGCAGTTACGGCGTGGCGTGTTAGACATGGCTGATTTGTTCGATTGAGGCAGCTCGGTTCGAACGGGGCTGCCGTAACTGCGCTAGCGATTGTTACGGCCTACGGGTTACGGCCTACGGGCTTTTGCAATCCATGGTAAAATCCAGGAAGGAAAGCCTTCTCATCTTAAGCAAATCGCAATTCGTTCCCTTTCTCAACGACGAGACGTAAAACAAATGACACGGAAACATATCGAAGCTAAAACTTTCTTGCACGCTACGGCAACGTTTTTTTCGTTCATGGCTGCATTCGCAATGGTATCTGCTTTCGTTTCGGCCAATGGAACTCAACCTGCCGATCCGCTTCCTTCCTGGAATGAATCGGCATCGAAGACTGCGATACTCGACTTCGTACAGAGAGTTACCTCCGAAGGATCAACGGACTTTGTTCCCATTTCAGAGCGCATCGCCGTGTTTGATAACGATGGAACTCTATGGCCGGAGAATCCTGTTCCCTTCCAGTTGGCATATGCTCTCGATGTCATCAAGAAACGTTCGGCTGCAGATTCGCAACTTGCTTCGGACCCCATGGTACAAGCAGCGAATCAAGGGGATTTTGCCAAGTTGCTCGAAGGTCCACACCATGATGGCTTGATGAAGATCATGGCGTTGACTCATGCTGGGATGACAACCGATGAATTCAAAGCCAGCGTAGAAGCATGGCTAAAAACGGCCAAACATCCAAAATTGGGAAGGCCATACGACCAGCTAACGTACAAGCCGATGCAAGAAGTGCTAAGCCACCTCAGAGCCAACGGCTTCAAAACGTTCATCGTATCTGGCGGGGGGGCCGACTTCATGCGAGTCTGGTCCGAACGGGTCTATGGTATTCCACCAGAGCATGTGGTTGGCTCGACGGCTCGTACTAAATTCGAAATGCGTGACGGGCAACCTGTTCTCGTGAAGACTTTAGATCAGTTGTTCGTCGATGATAAAGAAGGCAAGCCGGCAGGGATCCATCAGTTCATCGGCCGTCGCCCAATTTTTTGCTTTGGTAATAGCGATGGCGATAAAGCGATGATGGAATATACGACGATCAACAATCCACGCCCAAGCTGCGGCTTGATTGTGCATCACACTGATGGTGAACGTGAGTATGCTTACGATAAGGCTCCGAAGAGTTCGGGCAAGTTGGTTGAGGCATTGGCAGACGCTACGGCGCGAGGATGGGTGGTAGTGAATATGAAAGACGACTGGAAGGAAGTTTGGACAGAGCCCGCAAATGCCCAGGCGGAGGGATCCAAGGAAGAATTGACCGGGAATTGGGTGGCCGAAGATATCGCTGGCGGCGGCGTGATCGATAACGCCCAGTCGACGCTGGAAATTGGCAAGGATGGTTCGGTTTCAGGAAGTACAGCCGTCAATCGCTACAGCGGCAAAGCCAAGATTGAGGGACAGAAGATCGAATTCGGGCCACTCGCGACGACACGCCGAGCGGGCCCGCCTGACCTCATGGATCAAGAGTCGAAGTTCATCAAAGCACTCGAAAAAGTGGCTAGCTTTCGAATCGAAGATTCCGGGTTACTTTATCTCATGGACGAAACAGGCAAAGACATCATGCG
>CAITIF010000318.1 GCA_903892365.1 uncultured Pirellula sp.
AGAGAAGGACGGACGGATGCTGTCAAAATTCTACCCAGGCTAGTTATCGCAGGATATGGTACTAAAAACCAGCCCGCATGGGAAAAAGGCCGGCAATCCTTCGATACGAGTGAACGATTCTGTTTCAAAAGGACGAAAAATCTTATGGGAAGAACACGGAGTTCTTCTACCAATTTCAAGAGTCAATCGAATGCGTATCCGACCTGAGAAGGGGAGCGAAGACTGGTGATCGCCCTAGCAACCACTATTGTGATCGCTGTTGCATCGGTTTGCTTATTTGTACTTATTGCCAGATCATGTTGGGCAATCAGTATTAACTTGACCCAGAATCGAATGCGATCGATGGCTTTGCGATCGGAACAAGGTCAGCTTTCTGTGGAGTTGTCGGGTAAGCTCCGGCGAACTTATTTTGACCTGTCGATGAGCCGCAGAAAGGTAGATTGGCGAGAAGTTTTCGTTGCGAAAATTGAGCAGGAGTCTCAAGATGTTCGCTCCTATTACTTCATAGATGTTGATCATGAGCCGTTACCCTGTTCGCAACCTGGACAGCACATCTTGGTCGAACGCCCAGCTTTGCCGAACATTCCGAAGGCGTTTCGTTGCTATTCATTGTCCGACGATTGCGCAGAAGGTTATTGGCGAATTTCGGTTAAAAAGAACTCAGAATATCCCGCTAGTGTAAGTCGATGGCTACACGATGATGTGAAGGTTGGAGATCGCATACGAGTTCGAGGTCCTTCGGGCGCATTTTACTTGCGGACCGACCCAAGCCGCGTCTTAGTGCTTGCAAGTGCTGGGATCGGAATTACACCTATGCTTCCAATGTTGATTGAGGCTCTTCGACGCGGGTTCAATCAGGTTCAGGTTTTCGTTCAATTTCGCGATGTGGGTCACATGCCATTCGTGGACTCCTTGCTTGACATCGCCAGCAAGTACCCTCAGGTGAGGATGAATATTTGGGTCAGTCGATTTCCAAAAGGGGTGGGGAAGTCGACGGGCAGCCCTTTCCATGAAGGTAAGTTTCATGCACTCAGTTTGATAGAAAATCTTGAGTCATTCTCCGATGCTGATTTTTACCTTTGCGGGCCAGAGGAATGGCAAACCCGCCTGACAGAGGACCTAGTGAATACAGGCGTACCACGCTCTTCGGTTGCCTACGAACTTTTTCAACAAGCCGAGAAGTCAACTCCGCCAGCACAGGAGGTCGCGCCCCGGAACGTTCACTTCAAGGTTACAGGCACGACGGCTCAATTTGAAAAATCCTATCCTAGCTTATTGGGATGTGCTGACAAAAACCAAGTTATGTTGGAAAGTGGATGCCGAACCGGTGCTTGCGGGAGTTGCGTTGTACGATTGCTTACTGGCAAGGTACGCTACACGCGTGAACCCCAGTTCCCGACGAAGCCGAATGAAATACTCCCGTGTGTTTGCGTGCCTGAGTCTGATTTAGTTGTGGAAGCTTAGACGCCTGGAGAAGCCCATCAAGAATACTGTTTGATGTATTGTTTGACGTGAAATTTGCTTTGCGTAGACTCACTGGTCATGTATCGGATTTTTCCAAAGATCGGACGCTCTGGCCCCCAGGCTCGATCGTATCGTCCGAGCACCCAAAAAATCCCGCTGTATGAATTCGGGTCTCTGCCGTCCAGGGCATACTTGTTATTCAGTTCGATCATGATCTTCAAAGCCTGTCTCGGAGATGCAGTCCAATGCAGAATTTTTTTACCCCACAGCATGCGAAGATAGTTATGAATCCGACCCTCGCGTCTTAGTTGTATTTGGGCTGCATTCCATAACGGATCGTGAGTCTTTGCCTGATCGAACTCTTCTAGAGAATAAACATTTGGTCGCTCATCAAGTTCGTGCTGCTCTAAAGTCTTCTGAGCCCAATCAGGCAACGATTCAAATCGATCGTAATTCTTCTCCCGCGAGCACATGTTAAAACCGATCTCTCGCCAGGTGATCAACTGGTCTAAAAAGGCTTCGGCATTCTGGTTCATATTCCAAAAGCCTGTCATCTTGCCGTTTGGTTTTCCAAGCTTGGCTGGCGACCATTCACAGGCGTCGACCAGTCGTTCAAAGAGTGTGTGGGGACTAACATGACCAAAATGCAAGTAAGGAGACAGCCAACTGCTTCCGGCTTGCTCCGGCTCGTTGCGCGACTCTGAGTAGTTCGACAGCCGACTAGTGAAAAAGCGATTTGTCACCAGTGCTCCTTGAATTGGCCCCCCTTTCTCTTCTGTCGGCGCTACCTCCTTATCGATAGGCAAAGCATCCAAGGAAAGATTGCTGATTTTTTGGGAAGCATCCTCACCAACCCACAGTGGCCAATGCTGAAGAAGCGATGGTGGCAAAGATTTTAGTTTGGGAACTACTAAATTGTTGAGAGGATTCGCTTCTGGAAATTGTGGAAGTCCTTGAGCTATCTCCTTCTGCATGGCGCGACGGTAGGAATGAGCGACGCTAAACGTTCGATCCATGGCTCGCATTGGTAGGATGGTGTTGCTATCCACCAATTCCACCGAACA
Organism: uncultured Pirellula sp.; assembly: GCA_903892365.1. Lineage (GTDB taxonomy): Bacteria > Planctomycetota > Planctomycetia > Pirellulales > Pirellulaceae > JBKCUI01. The sequence continues at coordinate 2,529 of CAITIF010000318.1, forward strand.
CATCAAGCGACTGGCGAATCGCTCGTACATCGCAGGATGAAAAAAACATGGAAAGTCATCGCTCACCACAGCTGCAGCATGAGACGAAAAATGTTCAATCAGTCCACTCCCGTTCTGAGATTCAGGTTCAACATAGGCAACATAGAGTGCATTGGATCGTTGTGTATTCGTAGCGTTGTCAACCATGCCTTCCAAAACAAATCGGTGAAAACGGTGACTGGCCCAGCGGTAATTGCATCGCAAAGCTTCCAGAATGACCAATGGCTTTTGAATCTGTTGGGCAATCTCCACCGCCCTTTGCAAAGCAAAGTTGGATTGGGTGCGCCGAAAAGCGGTCATCCAATAGAGTACGAACGATCGCGACGGATTGATCGGAAGGTGCGTGAGGTTTCGAATTCGTACCGAGGGAACTGTGGTGTTCAAAGATAACTTCATGGTGTTTTTGGGGGTATCCGGATAACCGACCTGCGCTTGGACGCGCGCATTGCTGTCTATGATTCGAGCCTAATGAGGATCTTACTGAGCCGCAATCGTCTAGCCGCGACATCCGTTTTTTAGTGGATTCATCTTGAAGTGAAGCCGTTGTCAAACCTTAGTTTGCTGTAAAGTGGTCAAGGGTGGTGAATTGGGGTGATTGGCAAATCCGTTGTCGAAAGAAATGAAAAACAAATCAAATTTCCCGAATCAAGTTTGCCGATCATGATAATCTTGAGGGCTAACCAAATCATGCTTTTCGGTTTTGATTCGCTTGATTCAGGAAGCTATCCAGATGTCACTTCGAGCTTGGAAATCTCTTGCTATGGTTTTATTCGATCTTCGTTCCAGAATCGCTTTGATCCTGGTTGTTTTGGCGTTCGCATCAGCTGCATCGAATTTGAACGCGGAGCAATGGGCTCAAAAAATGTTCACCGAAACGCATCATGATTTCGGGGTGGTCAGCCGTAATGCTAAAACGGAGCATACCTTCACGATTGAAAATTGTTTTGAAGAGGATGTGCATATTGTCGCCGTTCGAAGCAGTTGCG
>CAITIF010000319.1 GCA_903892365.1 uncultured Pirellula sp.
GAACCATTTGATCGTATGGCTTATTCTGCAACAAGCTATCGCGCACCCATGAGTAGAATGCAAAATTGGACGTAATGTCGCTTGCATCGTCGCGACGATTCTTGAGCATCGCTGTCCACTTGTTAGCAAAGAAATCAGCATACTCAGAACTTTGAAGCAGCTTTGCCACAAACATATCCCGCTTGTTTGGGTCCGTGCTACCGACAACAGAATCAAGTTCTTGTGTGGTCGGAAGCCTACCTGCGACATCCAATGCCACACGACGTACGAACGTTGCGTCATCGCAAATGGGAGAAGGCGGAATCCCCAGTTCTTTCAAGTTGGAAAACAATGCATCATCGATGAAGCCTTTGGAAGCGGGAACGGAATCGACCACCGCCCCGAGCGGGATCGACGCGCTGTAGACCGACACAAGTCCTTGGTAACGAACCATGATGGAAACCCTACCAGGTAGATCCATCGCCTGAACCAAACCGTGCTCCGACACTTCGGCCATGCTCTTTTCATTCGACTCAAACAAGGCAAGCCTGGTCACGTCACGTTGTGTGCCATCTGCGTACACGGCAATGGCAGATAACTGTTGCTGCGATTTTGGTGGCAGAGTTCCTCGGTCGGGTTGAACCTGAATGGATAGCAACTTGGTAGCCGTAGGACCGTCGTACTGGGCGCCGTCGCGAATCCAGCGGAGCAACGTCTCATACTCGGTTGATTCCTTATTCAATCGAATACCACCTCGATGCGGCACTTGACCAGACGCTTTACTAAGGATCAAGCTGGACTCAGGTGAGGCCATGGAAAGCCTGCGTCCCCGTCCTTCCTTCAACAAATGGACATAGTCATCTTGAGGTTCGAATCCAAGTAGCGACAGCCGAAAACCATTCTGACCGTTAACGGCCTTGGCATGGCACACGCCGGAATTGCACCCAGCCTTCGTCAAAACAGGCATGACATCGTTGACAAAGCTGACCGAGACACTCGGACCGTTAGGCTCGTTCGCTGGCAATCTTCCGTGAAAACAGGAAATACAAATGCAGAATGCGAAGGCTACGATAACGAGGCCAAGTAAGCCTTGGCTCGAATCGCCTTTCGGCGACGCACCGTGTTGCAGGGGAAATGGATTGCTCATACTTGCGAGCACTTTGCATTGGAAGGATTGTCCGCACCAAAGCCCATGCTGGGTCGGTGGGCACATGATGGGTTGGTAGGACGATAGGAAGGAAGGCTGGTCCGGCGGGCGTGGCAATTTAGTAGACTATGAATCTACCAAGAATGAATCTCATTGTACTCGCTACCCCAGACAATTCCCATAGAGCAACTTTAGGCTCAGACAAATGCCTCCCATCCCAGAAAACCAGACTTTGCCGCACGTGACCTGAAAAAGTACCCCTTGACGTTTAGATTGCAAACATCTCTTTATCTTCACTGGACATTTCCGTATAGAACGCTCGAGATACCACAATGCAAACGGGTGAACTTGGCGAAAGCCAACCTATCATTAGCAACGATCCTGAGTTGGTTCACGTGGCGATCGGACGAGCGTCTGTGGATTGCTGCTTGGTTTTACTAGCCAGCATCCTCGCAAAAATCGTTGTCTATGCCTGCCTCATTTCCACAGGCTCCAACACCCGTGGGTTAAGTGCTTTTGGCAACTGGCTGATCTCAACAGCGTCGACTGCGTCACTGGGTTGCGACTTTGGGATCTTCATGTTCCTGGCACATTGCTTATTTCTTTTTCCAAACCGCGACCCAAA
>CAITIF010000320.1 GCA_903892365.1 uncultured Pirellula sp.
AACAGTTGAGGACAACTGTTCTACATTGTAAAGCAGCCGTTTTCAACTGCTTGGAACGGACCGTCGAATCAGGATCGTGAACAGTCTTGAGCTGAGGTGGCAAAATAGGAAACGATCGTTATCTGCGATCAAACCTGGGATGGCTCATTACGTACCCAAGGGCTATGCCTGCAACGAGGCCGCCAAGGTGCGCCATATTGGCAAGTGCAAAGCCGGTAGCATTCCCCGCGAATCCCAAGACAAGGATCAAGCCAGTCATCACATAGGCTTGCGGTGCGAGCCGAAATCCGATGTCTGGACGCAGCGTTGTCTTCATTCCCAAGTAACCAAGAAGGCCAAAAACGACGCCGGAGATACCCACGAAGTTTGGCGAGCCGAAGAAGTCCAAGGGCATTAACCCCTGAAGCAAGTGCGACGCCATTGCAACGATTGCGACAATGATCGCGTAACGGCCAGTCCCTTCCAGTCTTTCGGCTAGCTTGCCTAAGGAAGCCAGCGACAGCATATTCAGCAGCAAGTGAATGGCATCACCATGCAGGAACGCTGGTGTAAAAATCCGCCATAGTTCGCCCAGCTTTAACGACGCGGCAGGATCGCCTGTCTTGAGATACAGACTCAAATCCACAAACTTCAATTGCTTCAAAGCAATTCGGCCAAACCAGTTATCCGGTCCCGGATTTTGAAAGCCGCTCAAAATCCCAATGGCACAACAAAGCACGATCAACGTGAGCGTTAACGGTGGCATTCCTCTTCCAAAAAGGTTTCTGTTGGAAGGCATCGAAGGTGTTTGTATGTTCTTTCTTCTTTCCAGTTCCTTCTGCTTTTGTTCCTGGAGTATGGACTTCGCTTGGCGTATCGCGTCCATATACTTAGGGTCGTTGGGCGACAACATGAACTCTTCGAAGATGGACTTCGCTTGAACGCTTTTGTCTTCGTCTCTGACCCAGACGTCCCATTGGTCTTGAGCTGCCGCAATGGGCTCGACATGCGTTGAAATCCCCTGGGTCAGTAGGTAGGCCACAAAGGACTCAGCGGTTGACTTTCCAGATACGGTCGTCAAATGTCTCATGGAGGATGCTTAACTAATGGGTCGGAGTTGTTGAATTGGGACATAATACTTGAGATATCTTTGACCGTTACTATACCGTGTGCCGCGTGGATCTTCGACCAGGATGGTCGCTCGGCGTGTAATTCGGTTCACAATACCGTGAAGTAGTTTTCCTTCGTATTGAAACGCAACGTGCGTTCCTGCTTTGATATTAAATTCTTTAGCTGCACGTTCTTGCTGTGTAATCAGCTCATGACGATGCTCGGTGTGGCCAAACATGTTTCGAGCGATCGATTGGAATCGATTGGCGGAACAATCGCTGTGAATCCATGCCAGCATCTCGCTGAGATGGACCAATTCGTGTTCCACAATCCTTTGCATCGCAGTCAACCGATCCGGGCAATCGTCGCCGCAGACGCGAATGGTATCACCAGGCTGACGGAAAGACTGAAAAAGTAGCGATGTCGAGAGAGCAATCTCGTAATGCGTTTTGCCAGGCCTCGACCGAGTTCCTCGATAGATGGTTCGAGTGGTTTTCCCGCCAGCTCGGGTCATTCTGGAACTGAGCCGAAAAGTCAATCCATAGGACCGTGCCAGAGGCAAGCACAGCCCTTTAAAAAACAGAGCATCGTAGGCCTCCGCCATGTTTTCGAGGTCTTGCTTGGAGACCCTTGCAAAATTACGGGCCTCCATCGACTTTGAGCTGTTCAGAATCTGCTTTCCGATGCTCTGTTGAATGGAACGGCGATTCGCCCAAGCTCCGGGGGATTGATAGAGAAGTTCGCCCAGATTACGCTGGTTTTCAACGCGGCTGGTGCTCGACGAGGGAGGCACGCGGAGAAGGGGGGCCCGCAAGTTTGCTTGAACGGGAACGCTTTTGGACGGTGCGGCCTTGGGTGGCGAGATCTTGGGTGGGGCGACATTTCGAGCCACGGGGGACGACAAATCGGAAATGCGTTTGCGCGGCTCCCTTGGACTACCTTTCGAATTATTCATCGAGTCTACGGCCCTCGACCCCGTGTCATGTCTAGCTCCGAATCTTCGCGAAAACCCACGTTTCCGCCCATTCCCGGCCAGTAATATAACATAGAAACCGAGAACGCCGCACCTGCAACAACTGCGCTTCAGGCACTATATTGAGGGGGTGTAATTGATTGTGCTTCGATTCTCCGTAATGCTTAACTTCCATGCATCTTCTTTTGGCTCTCCGCGCGTTTTTCTCGGTCCTTTTCAATAGTCGGATGGCGAATCAGGTTCAAGCTTGCCTGGAAAACAAGTCGCCAACCCCGGATCCCAAGCAGCCAACCAGTTCCCCCACTCCATCAGAAAACGCTAGCATATCTAGCTCACCACAACAAAAATCCCCGGTTCCGACCAAGTCCAAATCGGGCGATCGCAACGGAGCCCTGACTCTGCTGAGTGCCTTGCAACGTGAGTCGCGATTTTTGGATTTGGTGGGTGAGTCGCTCGACTCGTACAGCGATGCTCAGATTGGCGCGGCTGCTCGCGATGTACTTCGCGACTCCCGGAAAGTGCTCGATCGCATGTTCGGGTTAAAGCACTTGGTCGACTCTCCCGAAGGCGAAACCATCGAACTACCCGAAAATGCATCCCCCGTCCGTTGGCGAGTCATCGGAAAAGATTCCCCCAAAACTGGCTCGTTATGCCATCCCGGTTGGCAAGCCACCAAGTTGGATCTGCCTCAATGGGCCGGTAGTGCAGACGACGCCATGGTCATCGCGGCGGCTGAGGTCGAAGCATAGTCGAGGCATCTCTCCAATCCAATCTTGCCATGAAGGAATCGAACCCTACGAAATCAAGCCATTCATTGCGGAGCATCATGGTACGCTCCCATGGTCGGCTGCACTTTGGGTTGTCTGAAATTTGCCCAAGTGAACCAAACTGTTTCGCGGGTGTCGGTTTGATGATCGACCATTCCGTCGCTGAAGTCGAAGCGAACTTTGCCATCGGCAATCCATCAGAACAAAAAAATGCGCCGGAGACTATAGGTGTTGATGCGAATGAGTACTGGAAACCAAGGATCGAATCTTTCCTGAATTGGGACTTCGCAAGGGAGCAAAATTACCAAGCCAAAAATGGCCCCTTGCGTCCTGTCGCATTCCTAGAGTCCATTTCACTTCATTCGACTCCCTCCCCTCATTGCGGCCTTGGTTCGGGGACTCAAATGGCCTGTACGCTGGCTGTCTTGCTGCAAGCGGTCAAATCGCTTGACCATGACCAACTGCGAACTTGGCCAAATAAGATGTCGCTAGAAGAAGTGCTTCATTCTTATCAAGACAAGCTTTCGGCCGATCCCCAACGTTCCCTTCGACATGTTCTTGCAACCCTGAGCCATCGTGGAAAACGATCCAACATTGGACTTCAAGGTTTTTTAGAAGGAGGGTTTGTTGTCGATCATGGTCACGAGTATTCGAACGAAGTAAACGTTGCAGAAGATGTTCCTGAGAGAGCTTCAACGAGAAGAACCGACCGCTATCAATTTCCATCGGATTGGCCTGTCTTGTTGGTGCACGACCACGCATCGGCTCCTGGTGATAGCGGCGATGCGGAGCTACAAATGTTTGAACGCTGTTCGTCGGTTCCTAACGCGGATCGCAGCGTAATGCTAAGCTTGGTTTCGAACGAGATCGTTCCGGCTGTGTTGAGCAAAGACTGGGAAGCCTTCGATCGCTCCATCGGCCAGTACGGAAAACTAGCCGGAGGTGTTTTCGCAAGCGTTCAAGGAGGGATCTATAGAACGCCTCAAATAGCGTCCGCGGTTGCAACGATCCAAAGGCTTGGAATTCAAGGAGCGGTTCAAAGCAGTTGGGGACCGACGGTCTGTTGCGTCACTCGCGATGCCGATCATGCTGCTTGGTGTGTCGCACAGCTTCGCAACGCGATTCCCAGTGCGACCATAACCACCACTTACGCAGCCAATCAATCCGCACAAGTCGATTGCAAATGAGCTACATTGGCAGACTTGCTCCGTCCCCGACCGGAGCTCAGCATATTGGAAACGCTCGTACCTATCTGGTCGCTTGGCTCTTATGCCGACAATTCGATGGCAAGCTTCTTTTGCGTGTCGAAGATCTGGACACGCCACGCACCAAGCCAGGCGCCATGGCCGAAGCGCTCGAAGACCTTGCTTGGCTTGGCATCGACTGGGACAGAGTTGATGCCACCACCAGCTATGTCACTCAGTCGGAACGAGAATCGCGTTATCAAGAAGTCCTCGACCAATTGAAGTCGCTAGAGCTGATCTACCCATGCTGTTGCTCGCGCACGGATATTGATCGAGCAAGCGCGACCAGCGAAGCAAGCGCACCGCACGAGTCCGTTCTGGATGGGGCAGTCTATCCTGGGACCTGCGCCGGTAACGCCGTCGCGGATGCAGAGGAAATGACGCGACAGGGCAAAGTCTTCTCATGGCGATTTCGCATGCCCAAGGGCACATTTCAATTTCATGACCAACTCCATGGTTCGCAACACCTGGATGCCAAATCCAAGCTTGGCGATTTTGTGATCGCGCGTAGCAGTGGTGTAACAGCGTACCAGCTGGCGGTCGTTATCGATGATCACGATTTTGAAATCAATCACGTGGTTCGAGGGGACGATTTAATCTACAGTACCTACCGACAGATCGCCTTGTATCAGACCTTGCAATGGCCCTGTCCAGCGTGGTTGCATGTACCCTTGGTGACTGGAGTCGACGGCCGCCGATTGGCGAAGCGGCACGGCGATAGCCGACTGAGTAGCTACCGGAAACAGGGGGTGAATCCGCAATCGATACTAGGATACCTGGGCTGTTCGCTTGGATTGATTCCCTCCCCTGAACCAATTCTCATTCGCGATTTACTGGAGATCGCGCGCAGAGACAATTCTTGGGTGCAACGCGTTTCCCGCTGCCCATTGGTTTTTCAAGATCGATTTCAAAC
>CAITIF010000321.1 GCA_903892365.1 uncultured Pirellula sp.
GCGTAGTAGCCTGATATGTGAACGCGACAATCTGCTCGTCGTTACCACGTCGCTCGTCAACGTGGGACGCTAGCCGAAACCAGCCGCGAGTAAGCGCGTTCGCACATCACTGCATTGCTCGTCAACGTGGGATGCTAGTCAGGTTGCGTGCAGCATCTGACCATCGCCCCACGCTGGCAAGCAGCATGGTGGCGACGGTCGGCTTCGGGCGAGTAGTTTGGATTCTCTTGAGTTTAGGAACGAGGTTTGTGTTCTCGGTTGGCCGCCTAGTTTCCTGGCGGTGCCACATTATATCATCCTTGCTCAATTGAGTGTCCGCACCCTCTCAGAACCGGACGTGCCCTGTTAAAGCATCCGGCTCCCAGCTATCACTTGTCTACCGATGCTTTATTGTACTCAGTTCGCGTCCACGGGCTATCAAGTCTTTCAATCGAGTCGGCACCAACAGCGGATGATGTTCCAATAGCCGCGCGTAGTCGCGCAAGCTAATACGGCCCTTCTGACTGCGGCGACATATCCAACGATAGGCATAGCGACGCGCAGCTTCTCGATACTTCATAAGCCAACGCCAATTGTCGTTGATCCCATAGTATTGATAGTGACCTTGCAACTTCTTGCTCAAAGTTGCCCAGACCTCAGCAAGGGGCTGCGTCAAGTTGTGACGTAGCCAATCTTTCAGGTCCTGAAACTTGCTCCGTAGTTTTTTCGATGCCGTCTTCCTCTTCAGTTTGAAACCACCGCTTCGACTGTGTCCACAATAATGCGTGAATCCAAGGAAATCAAACGTTCCTGGGCTCTGGTTGGCGTCCGTTCGCTGGAGATCGCGTTCCGCAAACCGACCAAATCTCAAGAGTTTCGTCTTATCCTCAGCCAACTCTAACGTATATCGATCTAGACGCTTCTTCAGGGCTATCTGGAATCGCTTGGCGTCATTCTCTTTCTCAAACCCGCAGATAAAATCGTCCGCATATCGAACCATGTACGCTTCGCCACGACAGCATGGCTTCACGTCCAGTTCGAACCATTGGTCCAAAACATAGTGCAGATATACGTTTGCGAGTAAAGGTGAGAGAACGGAACCTTGCGGCACTCCTTCTTCCGTTTCGTTGCGTTTTCCTTCGATCATGACACCTGCCTTCAAGAAACGCGTGATAAGCCATAACATGCGAGGGTCGGAGATACGATACTGAAGCATCTCCAATAGCTGGTCATGGTTGACATTGTCAAAGAAACCTTTGATGTCTGCGTCACTTACCCAGTTAACCTTTCTGGTTGCGATGTCTTGGCCTAGCACACTGAGTGCATCGTGGCATGACTTGCCCGGTCGGAACCCAAACGAGATCGGATAGAAATCCGATTCATAGATCCGTTCCAGTATCGTCACTACTGCTCGTTGCACGAGCTTGTCCTCGATACACGCGATGCCCAATGGTCGTGTCTTGCCGTTCCCCTTCGGGACTTCTTTGCGAAGACTTGGGTGAGGTCGATAACTTTGACGATGAAGCCGGGTTTCGAGATCCAAGAGGTTTCCCTCCAAGTTGGCCTCGTATTGCTCCACTGTCTGTCCATCAATGCCCGATGCTTTGCCTCGTTCGAGTTTGTGAAAAGCCTGCCGTAGAAGATCCACGGTCAGAAGCGAGAAGAGGTTGTTGAACTTCTCCTCGCGTTGACTTTTCGCTCGATCGGAGATGCGATCCAGCCGTTTTAGCACGTCGATTCCATCGCTGTGTAAGGTACGTGTTCGGTCTGTCTCGCGTGATAGCTTAGTCGCCTTCCCTGCACTGACATTACTCAGCTTCGATTCATGTACTTGGCCTGTACATTTCAGCGGTACTATTCGACTATCCGACTTCCCAGGGTCATTTGCAAGCCTCTCCTCTTCGGATTGGTGATGCATACTCGCACTAACATGGTTGGACTCCATGCCAGGCAAGAACAACTGGGATCTCACTGGTTGCTTTGATGACATAGTGTGAAACGCGAATGGGCGTTCGACCCCGGGTCTCTTGTTGCTACTTGCCTTGACGCAGCAACAAGTATTGCCTTCCAGTATGCACACACCTTGGGCAGAATCCGACAGTTACCAAAATTTCGGGGCTCAATGCCGTTCAGGGCTGGGTAGCTAGTCCATACCTTTCATCCTCGCTTCCTTTCTGTGTACGCTTCAACGTGGCTGTTACCAGACACGCTGCAACACTCGATACTGGGCTCGTGGCTAGCGGCTACCCAGGTGGGAGTCTCACCCACTTGTCTTCAACTCATTTCCAGTACGCACGTGCATCGCTTGGTTATCCGTGTTTGCTTTAGCGTTGTCTGAGGACACCGCGATCTATCAAGTGGGATCTAGTTATATTCTCGTTGCCCGCAATTGTTAGCAATGCCCGTAATTCAGCCTCTGTGACCTCAGGCGTCATTGTATACACTTCGCAGTCAGCAAAGCAAACAAGAGCACCCGATGGGTGCTTGCTGGAAACCGATGGACCGTCGAGGGCATTGACTCTGAATTTCATGGTGTCGAAATCTAAGTCGCGAGGCGCTGTCCAATCTGGAGTGCACGTAATCGATTCAACAACCAAAATCGTATTTTCAAGTCCATCAGAGATGTCGGCGAGTCTTATCGATGTTGATTTCGGGAATGCAGTCTCTTCTCCGCACACGACCACATAGTTGACCCCCATTCCGGCCGCTGACGAACATCTGGGGCAAGAAAAACACGAAGGCACACGTGATAGCGTGGACATCCTTCGTGGTTTTTCACCGCCTTTATCAGTGGCAAGAGATATTGGTGTTCCA
>CAITIF010000322.1 GCA_903892365.1 uncultured Pirellula sp.
CGCATCATAAATCCCACCTAAAACGCTTCCTCCTATCTCTCATCGGAGCGCTTCGAATGAAGTTAACGAACCTGATCTGCACGCAGCAGTCGAGTACCCTTGGGGTAATCGCTCTGCTTACCTCTCTAATCATGTTGCAGCTTGCGACGATAAGTGTTGGAATCCGTGCGCAAGAAGCGGCTACCAAAGCAGACGTATTTCGCAAAGAAAACCTGGTCGCTTGGTGCATTGTTCCATTTGACCGCAGCAAGCGAACGCCGGAGCAGCGAGCCGCGATGCTAGAGAAGATGGGCGTCAAACGCTTGGCTTATGACTATCGTGCCGAGCACATTCCAACCTTTCAGGAAGAAGTGGATTCATTGAAGCGACACGGCATCGAACTGACAGCCTGGTGGTTCCCCACGGCACTGAACGATGAAGCCAAGACAATTTTGAGCGTGCTGGAAAAGAACCAGATCAAAGCGCAATTGTGGGTCACTGGAGGCGGTGCTGCTCCCAAGGATGCGGCCGAACAGCAGCGAATGGTAGAAGCTGAGGCCAATCGGATTCGACCTATCGCGGAGGCGGCTGCCAAGATTGGCTGTACTGTCGGACTTTATAACCATGGCGGCTGGTTTGGTGAACCAGAAAATCAAATCGCCATCATCGAGCAGCTCAAGATGCCAAACGTCGGCATCGTTTATAACTTGCATCATGGGCATCCGCATCTAGATCGCCTCCCTGAGTTAATGGCCAAGATGAAGCCATATCTGCTGGCTTTCAATCTAAACGGCATGGATACCAACGGCGATCAACTTGGGAAAAAGATTCTGCCCATCGGTGAAGGTACCCGAGATACGGAGTGGATCAAGGTGATTCGCGATAGCGGGTACACCGGGCCCATCGGTATCTTGAATCATACCGATGAGGACGCGGAAGCTCGACTATTAGATAATCTCGATGGGCTTTATTGGTTGCTCGATGGGCAGAAGGGTAAGAAGCCGACTTGGCGAAGCTGGCAGGCACCTCCTCAGCCGGCAATCGGGGGCGGTGTTTTGTTGCCTGACGAACGACGTTTTCGCCATGCACCATTGACGTTGGAGATGACTGCGAAAGTGGATCATGCCACGGGGTTTAACATTCTGGCTGCCTCTGATACAAAGGCCAGCCATGAACATTGGGAATTGTTCACCCATGCGGGATCGGGCAATCTGGCCGTTTATTTACCAGGGCGGATTCCAGATCACGTCAACGCCAATCGATCCGTTACTGACGGCAAACTCCATCATTATGCCATGTTGTATGAGCTCAATCGCGTACGTTTGTACGTGGATGGAGAATTGGTGGCGGATCAAGCCATCGAACGCAAGGGAAATAAGAAGCCTGATGACAGCAAGCCTGAAGGATTTGCTTTGGGACGCTTGGTCGAAGGGGGCTTGTACTGTGCGGGGTCTATTCAGTGGGCCCGAATTTCTTCGGGAACTCGCGAAATCACGCCCGCTACGGCGAAAGTTGCCGGAAAAGATGATCGAGCCTGGGCGGTTTGGAGTTTTGATGAAAAGGGAGAGCTTAACCCAGCGCCGACCACGACCGGCGATACCGCGAAGCCAGCGACCGCATTGACTTATGATCCCAAGTTGATTGAAACCCTCGTGAATGAAGCTAAGGAGCGAGGAAATGCCAAGCGAGGTATCGGGGTTTTTGCAGATGCTAAGTCGGCTTGTTTGTCATGTCATCAGATTGGAAGCGTTGGTGGGAAAGTTGGGCCCGCGTTGACAGAAATCGGTAAACAGCGAGAAGGCCTTAAGTTGGTAGAGTCGTTGCTGTGGCCTAATCGCGAAGTAGAAGAAAAATTCCAAACGCTGCAAGTGCTCACGTCCGATGGCGAAGTGGTGCGCGGTTACAAGGTGAGTCAAGACGCAGAGAAAATAGTGATACGCGATCCAGCCGCTGGAACGGAACGCGAGATAGCTATGGACGATGTCGAGGAGATTAGTCCGGCGGGATCGCTGATGCCAGAAGGACTTGTCGGTGGTATGGGGCGGCAGCAACAGTTGGATTTGATTCGCTTGTTGATGGATCTGGGCAAAGAGCCAAGTCTAGAGTTGGCGATGGTTGAGTCGGCATTGCATCAAGCTCATGGGCATCAACCAGCGAAATTCGCACTCAATCGAGCACCGATCGACGTTGCCGATTGGCCTCACTGGGAAACGTTCATCAATCGAGATCGATTGTACGAGTTCTATGCTAAACAAGCTGAGTTCTTTCGAGTTCACGAACCTCGCCCAATCCTATTGGGCGAATTTCCGGGCCTTGATGGCGGTCCATTTGGGCATTGGGGAAATCAGAACGAAGCCTCTTGGGCGAATGATAACTGGAACAACACCGATTTAGGTTCTGTATTGGGTGGAGTCTTTAACGGACCTAAGGGGCCCATATCGCGTGCTGTCTGTGTCGCATTGGGCGATGCACAAGATTATGGGGTTTGTTTTGATCCAGACACATTGACCTATGAAGCATTTTGGAAAGGCGGATTTCTAAAATTCTCGCCTGTGCGACATGGCTTTATCAACGGCTTGACTCCGAAAGGTGAATACCTCGATAAGCCAACGGGAGAGAAGCCCAGTCAGCCATTTAAGTACTTGGGTTATTATCGGCATGGCAAGCGGATTGTATTCGCGTATCGAATTGGTGATGTCGAGTACCTTGATTCTCCTTGGGTAGTTGATGGAAAGTTTGTTCGCGAGGTTGCGCCGCGAGCAGAGCATCCACTGAAGTCCGCCTTGGAAGGCAGTGCACCGTTATGGCCGCAAGCCATCGAAACCAAAATTCTTTACGGGGTACAGCAACCCTACGCCATCGATACGATTGAGTTGCCGCGTGATAACCCATGGAAAGCGCTAATCTTTGGTGGTGATCATTGCTTCTTGCCGGATGGCTCAGCTTTGTATGCAACGATGCAAGGAGACATTTGGCATGTGTCTGGGATTGGCTTGGGAGTGGGGGAAAGTCAGCAACCTCAGAGTGGTGAAGTGGGTAAGGCAATTTGGAGACGATTTGCATCAGGTCTACATCATGCTTTGGGGATCGTCGCCGATAAAGAAGGGATCTTTGTTTTAGGTCGAGATCAAATCACACGCTTGCATGACTTGAATCGCGATGGAGAAGCGGACTACTACGAATGTTTTAGCAATGCCTACGTGACGTCACCTGCTGGGCACGACTACATCTGTGGCTTGCATCGAGACGAGCAGGGTTATTTCTTTATCGCGTCTGGCAATCAAGGTATCGTCCGCATATCACCCGACGGCAAATATGCAGATGTGGTAGCTGTCGGTTTTCGTAATCCAGATGGCTTGGGGTTGTATCCTGACGGAGTGCTTACGGTCCCCTGTTCGGAAGGAGAATGGACTCCGGCATCGATGATTTGCGGA
>CAITIF010000323.1 GCA_903892365.1 uncultured Pirellula sp.
GCTATGTTTTTGATGCAATTACTAATGTCTGAATGAGGATTTTTAACCCATGGTTCTATCGCAACGTTTCTTCGCTCGTAGAGCGATTCTGGTTTGCAGTTGGCTTTGCATGCTATTGCTGTTGAGCCACACCAACTTATCAGCGGGAGAAACATACACCTCTCCTGAAGATGCTGGCGCTTTGTTCAAGGTCCAGGGGGAGTACTTGGGAGTCATTGAAGCTTGGGGCGGGAATTGGGGAGCACAGGTAATTGCGACAAGCGACAAGACCTTAGAAGTTCATTTGCTGGAAGGTGGTCTCCCAGGAGAGGGGTTCGAAGACAGAGACCCAACTCGCAAGTTCACGGCTTCCCTGGATGCAGCATCCGAAAAGGCAACCGCCAAGGATGACACTGTTACGATAATGATCAAACCGGATACCCTGGGTGTTTTCCTTTTGGATGGCAAATTGCTGGGTACGCTAACCAAAGTGATTCGCGAAAGCTCGACCTTGGGAGCAAAGTGTCCCGAAGGTTCGAAGGTTCTCTTTGAAGAAAACGGGGAAAACACATTCGCCGATGGAAAGATCGTTGAGGGAGGCCTGCTGTCCGTCGGTTGCACCAGTTCCGAATTGCTCGCGGACCACACCCTGCATATCGAATTCCGCACTCCGTTCCAACCCTCCGATTCGGGACAAGGTCGTGGGAATAGTGGTGTTTATGTTCAGGGACGATACGAAGTGCAGGTGTTAGATTCTTTTGGTTTGCGTGGGGAAAACAACGAATGCGGTGGAATCTACACCATCGCAACTCCCAAGGTGAATATGTGTTATCCACCGTTGTCCTGGCAAACGTATGACATTGTTTTTCAAGCGGCGAAATACACTCCCGCAGGCCAAAAAATGACCAATGCACGTATCACCGTTCGGCACAACGGTATTCTCATCCACGATGACGTCGAACTTCCTAAAGGAACTCCGGGGAAGGACCCTGAATCGGAAAAGCCAGGATCTCTTTATCTCCAAGATCACGGCAACCCAGTTGCATTCAGGAACATTTGGGTAAACACCAATCCCAACTCGTTCAGCTCTTCGAAATCTGCACCAGACGCAAACGGTGCGAAACCTCGTCCCAAGCTAAGCGTAAAGCCTGATACAGAATAGCATGCCAGCGCTCCAATCAACCATCAGGTAATGCGCGTCGAGTGTTTGCTAGTCTCGACATGTGATGATTCAGGGCCGGAGAATCGTAAGACCGATCTTTGGTAGCACGGGACCAGCAACCGGAAGTTTTCCTCCGGTTGCTATGCCCTTCGCTAATTGGATTCTTGATCTAACCCGTTGAGATAAAGTTGCCAATAATCGAAGGCTGCATCCGCAAGTTGATTAGCAATTCTCTCTCGAGCCGCTTTGCTTCGATACTCGGCCCCCAGTTCCAGCTGATACGCATCCAGGCCGACCGCGTTATGGCTTCCATAGGTCTTTACGATGTAGCCGCCAGTGAAACCCGACTGTTCCTTATCGTCAAACGGGTCAGGATCTACTTTCCAGCCTTTCTGCTTCAAGAGTCCGAACAGGCTCTTCTCACCAACAATTGCTTGCTCTCCGAATCGTCCTTTTAGAGCATCGACCGTCTTGCCATTGCTGGTTCCGCGAAAAACCGTATCCCGTTTGCTTCCTTGGCCATGCAGGTCAAGCAACAAGCCATGTCGAAAGTCGTTGACGATTCGGGTCGTAAAGGTCTGCATCGAATGATGGTAACGATCATAAACTGGTTTTGCATCCTGATCCTCATAAGCGATCTCGGGGGGGCGATTCGGGTCAAGGTGCTTCCGGTGGGAAGCTGCGATGACGGCATACGGACGTTTCCCGAACTTTCGTTCTATGGCGTCAACGACCGCTTCCGCCAATTCCTGAGTCCCGCCATCACGCCCAGTGAAGAAACCCGAAGGTCCCGCCTTTAGTCCTTTCCCCTCTCGCGGCGGTACCCCATCAATCGGCAACGTGCCCCCGTGCGGTGCTGAGATCAAGATGGGGATATCGCCCTGATGAACAACCACCAACTCCGTAAGTTCGGGGCTCGTCGGCTTGGCTTCGGGGATTGGGACCGGAACCGTTAAGGTGGCTTGCGCGGTGACCGTAGACGGGGCGATCACTAGCAAGCTCCATACGGCAAATGCCTCTTTTGCAACGAGCTTCAAAACAGAATGCATTCGTGGAATCGATTCGCTAAACCTGTGGGCAAGAAAAGGCATTAAGGTTGCTTCGTATCGTGCAAGAACTGGGGAGTACCAGAGATTTTTGCATTCTCTTTCGAGCTTGGGGGGCTCTCTAAAGTAAGCAAAGCAAACAGGTCTGCAAGTTCTTGGCTGCTCAGCTGATTTTCAATTCCTTCAGGCATCAGCGACTTCTTGTCTTGCTTGAATTCTTCGATTTCATCCGCGGGAATGGTTTCAAGTTTGTTGCCTTGCACTTTGATGATCGTGCGTTTGTCGTCACGTTCTACGAGCAGACCAGTCACCACGGTTCCGTCCACGGTTCGTAAGGTAACACTCTTGTAGGCATCACCAATTACCAAACTTGGATTGAAAACGCTGACCAAAAGCTGCTCATACGATCCACGGCCATTGGCCGTGATATTGGGTCCGACTTCGTTGCCACGATTGTGCATGACATGGCACTGGCCGCAAATCCGATCATAGACTACCCAACCCTTCTCTGCGTTTCCTCGTGCATCCCATCGCAATTTGTTAGCAATAGTATCGATAACGGCTTCGCGTTCCTGAGTCCCTTCTAAATTGACATTGCCCCAAACTTTGGCGACGGCATCGCGAACCGCAGCATTGGAATCCGCAGCCAACAGACGTACTCGGTTTGGGCTGAGTAATTCCTTGCGGACATTCCCTAGGACCAATTGCTCCAGCAAAGCTCGTGCAGAGTCCGGGCGTTGACACATTCGTTCTGCGATGGCTGCTTGCATATCACTTTTCAGGCTCGGCAATACTGCAACCAACTGCTGAACATCGTTGGGAGTCGCTCTGGCAATACCAAGATCCAGCGACGTGTCTCGATACCCTGGGTCACAAGGCTTGCCGTCCTTTAAAACCTGAAGGGTTTGTAAAAGTGCTTCGGAAGCGATCGAGGGCTTCATCTGCACAACCGCTTGAAGCATTTGTTTTCGAAGGCCAGTATCGAGCGATTGGTCGAGAGCCCACGTTCGCGCTGTCTCGATGGCCTCCGGTTCACCGCAGAGCAATCGGATCGCAAGCATGGACTTTTGCCAACTGGTCTGTTGGGCTGCCGTTAGTTTGTTGTCCTTCGCGGCGGTGGAGGATTCTTTGGAGTTGGCGGACAACCATTTCGTTAGCCAGGGACGTATCGCGTCCGCTTTGATCTCGCCAGACCGAGTTTTCACTAGAAGATTTTCGATTACCGCCGATGCGAGATCTTGGTTGGTTCGACTCAGTCCACTCGCTAAACGCAGAACCGAGTTGACAGCCCGATTACTGGGCTCGTCGTTCATGTCGGGGCGAACATCCGCGATAAGCCGGGCGGCAATGCGCGGAGCCATATCGCGCAACAGATCTTGATCCTCTTTTTGCCCCGCCAAAATCTCATCCAAAACCAGAGTCTGCTGTTCTACCAAATCAGGAAGCAAGTTTTTCCAAACAACACGTGGCAAGATCGGGTCGGGTTGGCTGCTGCGCAAGACTGCGATTTGCTTTTGGACATTCTCCATCGATGCTGATTGCCCTTGAGCTAACTTGGGTGCGGCGATCGAAACTTGAAGCCGGACTCGAGGATCCGTATCCTTCGCGAGTTTAACAGCACGATCCAAGCTCGCCGAGTCTCTTTCGTTCTGGTTGCCCGCAATCCGAATTCCCCAAGCTCGCAGTTCTGGCATCGAGTGGTCCATCAGCTTGTTGAGCAGTTTTGCACTTAGCTTTCCCGAACCCGACAAAGACCAAAGCGCGTGCATCCGATGCTTGGCTGTAGCGTCCGAACCCAATACCACCGTTTCCAATTGCGACACGACGGCGCTGTCGGTCGTCATTATCTTGCGCTCTTGAAGTTTGAGCTGAGCGCGTTGCCGGTTAAAAATGTTGTCGTCGGCCAGAAGAGCAGCAAGCTCCAGGTTGGTGAGCTTGTCGAAATCACTCACCTTTGGCTTGGGGCGACGATCATGAACGATGCGGTACAAACGCCCGTGACCTCGGTCAACGCCATTTGGGTCCGCGTTGGCATCTTGATAGCAATGGTAACGGTCGTACCAATCCAGAACATACATACATCCATCTGGGCCAACCTTCTGAGCTACCGGCATGAACCAAACATCGTTGGCAGTCAAAAAATCATCTTCGCCAAAACCCTTGTAGGTAGCTCCGAATCTTTCAACTCGGTCGCAATTCAGACACCCGCCGTGGATGTTTCCCATATAAAGCTTGTCGCGAAAAGCTGCGGGGTAAGCTGCTGAATCAAAGTATTCAATGCCACAGTAGGCGGCCATTTGATGTTGATGCTTGACGATCGAATCGGCATGCCAAGTATGAGCCGGGTAAGGGCCACCTTGACGTTGGTAGTAGGCCGACTCGGTCAAGTGCCATAAGTGATCGATGACGCATGCGCTGATAAAGGCAGAGCCTTCAGGGTCGAAAGCAATACCCCAAGGGTTGCTGGTCCCTTCGCAAAACAGGCTGAACTTGCGAGTGACCGGATCGATGCGAAACATGGCGCAGGTAAAATCAAAGATCTTCCCATCTTGTTGGATTACCGATCGATTGAAAACGCCATTCAATCCGTACAGGCAGCCATCAGGGCCCCATGTCAAGGCGTTGGGCAGTTCATGAGTGTCATCGCGGCCAAAACCTGTCACCACAACGGTCGACTTGTCGGCAACATCGTCGCCATTCGTATCCTCAAGGAACAAAAGATCAGGTGCGTTTGCAACCCAGACGCCGCCATGTCCCACCGCGATTCCTGACGGGATGTTGAGCCCTTCCGCAAAGATCTTGACCGTTTCGGCTAATCCATCTCCATCTTTGTCTTCCAGTATCTTGATTCGATCTCGACCGGGACCAGCTTCGCGACGCGGATACTCGAAACTTTCCGTCACGTAAATTCGGCCGCGATCATCAAAGGCCATCGCTACGGGATTCAGAATCGATGGTTCCGAAGCCACCAGCTCTACATGAAATCCGCTGGGCAGCGTCATCTTGGCTATCGCTTGTTCCGGACTAAGGGCTGGTCCTGGTGGTGCGGACTGTCGACGAGGAATAAAGCCATCGTCGGCGATGACCAAATTGCAGAACGGTAGGGAAGCCAACGCCAAAAGTAGGAGAGGTTTTTGGACAAAACGTTGCACTTTAGAATCTTTCGTGGAGGGAGGAGTCGAATAACGAATCAAGCCGAATCGAAACAGGCCCAATGGAAACATACATTATCAAAACAGGCTGGGTGGGGACTTGTCGCTTTCGCCAAGTCTGCACAATTGTAACTGCAAACCTTGGCGGCTTAACCCACCCTTACCAATATTGGACCCAGACGATGACCTCCGAATCCACTCAGAAACACCGTCGCGATGCGGCACGATCGATTTGCGTTTCCATTTTAACCGTTAGCGATACTCGTACTTTGGATAATGATTTGGGGGGAAAGCTGATCGAAGATATGCTTTTGGCTGCTGGGCATCTCGTTCATCTTCGCGAGATCGTGGCTGATGAAACCGATCAAATACGATCTGCTGCAGCGCGTCTTTTGGCGTCCCCCGCATGCGAAGCGGTGTTGGTAACAGGTGGAACGGGCTTGGCTGCGCGTGATTGCACCCCAGAAGCGGTTGAATCTCTCTACGATGCAGTGATCCCGGGGTATGGCGAGCTGTTTCGCATGCTGTCGTTTAGCGAGATCGGATCGGCATCCATGCTGAGCCGAGCAAGCGGCGGGCGCGTTGGTAAAAAGGTGATCCTAACCATGCCTGGTTCGCCTGCTGGAGTTCGATTGGCGATGGAACGACTCATCGTGCCGGAGCTAGCTCACTTGGTTCATCATGCGGGCAAATAGACCCATGAGATGATCTGCAATTGGTATATTGAATTGACGAGATTCTTTATTCCTTCCATCGTTTCAGGTCAAAATACTATGAGTCCTCTTTTCGAAGGTCCACCGAAAGCCCTTGTCAAATGGGCGGTGTGCATGGGGTTGGTTGTTGGCGCTACTGTGTTACTAGGTTGCAATAGTGAGCAGCTGAACAAGATGGTAGAAGATGTGAAGAGCAGTACCGAAGCGGTGAAGCAAGAAGTACAAAAAGTAGTACCTGTAGGTTCGATCAAGCTATCCATCGGCGGTCCGATCGAAACCTCCACGGCCTCTTGTCGCTTCATGGTCATGGGTGATGGGCGAGAAAACGTCTTGCAGATTCGATCGGGTGCGTCCAATTCGGACTCGTATCCATCGGTCTTGTTCCAAGGGCTAACGACTGTCGCGTCTTTGAATGCATTGGCTGGGGAAAAGGTTTCGGGGCAATTATTTGTTCAGACCAATGGCGAAAATGGTCTTTGGCAAAACGAGCCGGATGGGAAGTGCAGCATTCGGATTCTATCCATCCAGGAAACGGAATTGATTGGTGATTTGGAGCAGACGACCATGGTGAGTGCCGAAGGTAAGTCGGTTGTGGCGTCGGGGTCCTTTCGCGCTGTCAACGAAAATCCATAATTCCTTTTCGAAAGTTCTTGCCATGTTTCCTCCGATTTCTTTGCACCATGTTGCCTCGTTGTTGGTGATTCCATCCCTGGCGATTGCTCTTATTCCCATGGGACAATCGCTTATCGCAGCCGATCCTTCGGTGAAGGACCCCAAACCTCCCATTCCCATTCATGGTTTTATGGAAGAGGCACAGAAATTGTTTGAAGAGGCTTCTAAGTCCGACGAAGCCTGTTCTGCTCTTTATCAACAGATGAAAAAGGGAGCCCCCAAGCCGGATCTCGTCGCTAAACTCAGTATGAACGTCAGCCGACTGAAGCGATTCGCAAATCGGCTGGTCGAGCTCGGCGAACCTGCGGGGGTTGAGTTTCTGATGCGTCATGACGCTCATGAACTGGAACGTGCAGAGGCTTTCAATGCATTGATGGGAATGCCTAAGATTCAACCTGTGCTGGAGAAGGCTGCGTTGGCCTTAAAAAAGGGTGTAGCAAAACGAACCAAGAAGGCAGAAGAGGCTATAAGCTTGGCAGCGACCGATGCCATCGCTGCTCAAAATCTTTTGGATCCCGCCTACGATGAATACGAATCGATTGCAGGAGCATTACCGACCAGTCTGCGCGGTCCATTTATGGAATTGCCTTTGGCTTTTGGCAAGGTCGATGGACCGGCATCGGTTCAGCGGCGTCGACAGGTAGACCAAGCGATCGATGCTGCAACGAGCGGCTTCCTGAGTGAACTGGAAGGCTATTATGCATCTTGTAAGAGTGCTGTCGCCTCCCTTCAAGACGGGACTATCGCAGTGAACGAAAAGTCCTTCACCGGACCGGAGTTTGCAGAGGAAATCATGCGAAACGGTTTTGTGATACAAGCACGGATGCAAAAGACGAACGCAATTCAGCACTTCCATTCTCGCAATATCAACACTGGAAACAGAAATACGATTTCAAGTGGCTGTGAAGCCCAGTTGACGCTGCTTCGCGAGAACATGCTCCAGGCATCGGTTTTGTTGATTGAAAAGGATATGCAATCGACACCAACCAACCAACTGCTGGGCCAGATTGGGAAGTATACAACCGTCTTGGGCAAATACGTTCATCGATCTGAAGATGACCAATGGATTCAAGCGATCGACAATGCGATTCTCAAAGCGTCGGCGCGCGATAAGGAAACCGAGCGACTGGTTCGCAATTATCAAGA
>CAITIF010000324.1 GCA_903892365.1 uncultured Pirellula sp.
AAGCCGCTAATTTGCCTAGCCAGTGCGGCGCGTGGAAGCGTGGATCGCGTTCTTTTGGAGTCCCCACAACGGGGTCGATTGAAACAGACTCCTTGGCTTCGGAGGCATGAGTCTTCGATTCCAATTCAGTGTCTACGGCATTCACAGCATCGGCTTGTTGTGCAACGATGCGATAGGACTCTGGGGTATCCAATGACTCAACGACGCTCCTAATCAAATCAGGTTGAAGCTCCGCACCTGCTTCAAGTCGCAAAGCAATCACCGCGTGAATTTGCGATTCCAGCTCACCTAGAATCAAAATGCGTTCGGAGCGAGGAGTCTTTTGTTCGAGCAACACGGCTTCGACGGCATCAAGATATGCGTCCATGGAGTTTCGAGATTCTTGATCCCATTGCGCGGGGTTGATTTCCATAGTAGGTCCCTTTCGGATTGGTTACGAGTGTTTGGTTCGCTGTGTTTTGCGAATGGATGTTATCAAAAAGGTTAGTCAAGGCAGGCGGATGGCGCAGGTTCAATCAAACTGGCAACACTTCCGACGATCGTAGCCCAAGTGCTGGCAAGTTCTCGCAATCGTTTTTTCCCACCAGCCGACAAGCTGTAATATCGCCTAGGCGGCCCTGCTGAACTCTTTTCAATCCGTAACTTCAAGAGTCCATCATTAGACAATCTAGCCAATAACGGATAGACCGTGCTTTCGGTGACTTCCATGCCTGGAGTTTTCCCCATCCGCTCGACGACGGCGTATCCATACGTTTCCTCGCGATCGACGATCGCAAGCACGCAAAGCTCGAGAACTCCCTTGCGCATTTGAGACAGCCAACTGGCGTCCATAAAGTTTCCCCCTAGAGTCGATCAAACCAAAAATGCTTGCGGCTAATGCCGCACATGCAAAGCTACTGTGTTTCGCATAGTACCGGTTGATCTTGGGAAAAGCAAGAAACATTTTCGGGAAAGTACTTCCTGGCAACCATACGATGACGCGTTCGACAAAAGTCGTTTTCGTTTCCTTGAGCCTGAGGCGCTAGCCGATTGATGCAATACGAAAGAACTCGGCTAACGCCTCAGGCTCACTTTTGTCAGACGCGACTACGATAATGAAGATGTCGCAATCCCCGTCAACATGCGCCATCGAGA
Source organism: uncultured Pirellula sp. (assembly GCA_903892365.1). GTDB lineage: Bacteria > Planctomycetota > Planctomycetia > Pirellulales > Pirellulaceae > JBKCUI01. Next base: position 1,135 of record CAITIF010000324.1, read on the forward strand.
TTCGACGCTTTCCGTTGGGTTCACCCAACCGACGTTCAGAATCGACAGTACTGTTTCACGGTCGAAAAATGTGGGTCGAAAGATAGGCCGCAAAAGCAAGGTCCTAAAATTTTTCGTCCCACATTTTTCGCCACACATTTTTCGACAGGCTCTTCAAGTACTTTTCGTCCGTACTCCGTCATCCAAGCTTCATGATGCAACTAAAAAGTTGCATGTTCATCGGGCAAAGAGGCTTGCGAAATCGAGCGCGCATTCCTTCGAATTTCGACATTCCTGGTTCGAAACTCGATATTGATTTCGATACAGCAAAAAGCAAATTTGGCCCCACAGGATTAGCGTTCGTGTTGCTCGCGCCTGGACTGTGTTCCGGCTTTCTTAAAGGAGGCTTTCGACATTGGCCTCAACAGTAGAGGGCTCATTCGATCTGCTTAACCCATGAAGCACACTAAGCGATCTTTTATTGCCATTCTGATCTATCTGCGTCGGAGGGAGCCACTGATTCTCATGGCGTTTTTGTTCCCGTAAGTTTTTCCAAGACGCAATTGACTGCAAGCCGAAGTGGCAATACACTGCCACGTGGCAACGCGTTGCCATCAAGAACTCAAGAACATTGCGATTAACAAGGAGAGTCTAGTGGCAAAGAAAGCGGTAGCGAAACAAGAGCTAGGTGCGCGCGAGCGACAAATCATGGATGCGATTTTTGCACTCGGTGAAGCCTCGGTGAGTCAGGTTCGCCAAAAACTGACCGATCCACCAAGCTATTCGGCTGTTCGGACTATGATTCGATTGCTCGAGAGCAAAGGGTTGTTAAGGCATCGGCAGGAGGGGATGAAGTACATTTATAGACCTGTCCAATCCAAGGAATCGGCCAGCAAATCAGCTCTTAGCCACATTATCAAAACATTCTTTGGAGGTTCTCCATCCGATGTGGTTGCTGCGCTATTTGAAACAGAAAAGCTGACGAAAGATGACCTTGCACAAATTGAAATTTTGATTCAGCAGGCCCGCAAGGAGGGAAGATGATCATGGCTTACGGGAACACTTTTGCATATTTGTCTGTTCTTGCTTTCGATATCCTTTCGAAAGCAACGGTCCTTCTGACTGTCGCTTTGCTTGTTGATCTCACTCTTCGGCAATACTCAGCGGCTTTGCGGCACCGGGTTTTGACGACCGCGTTCTTTGGTCTGCTTGTTATGCCAATTCTTTCGGTCGTCCTTCCTGAATATCGAATAGCGATCTTGCCCACCTATCGGATAGAAGATGAACAAGCCGGTACCAGCAGCATATTGAAAACGGATTCACCTGCGATTGCACCTCCAGCACAGACCGTCGTGTTTCCGCTGTCTTCGGAGCAGGTCGCGTCTTTAGCTCCCAGCCAACTTCGACCAGATGAGCAACGCGTTGTACCGAACGAATCGGCCACTCCCGCAAACCAGTTTAGCAACGTGGCAGAACCGCCTCGCCTGCCCTTGAATGGTACGGACAGTGGGACCGCCATTTCCCCGGCGGGGATTTCACCTTTGGAAATACTAGGTGCTATTTGGGTCTTTGGTATCATTGCAACCTTGAGTTCATTTGTATTGGGAATTCATAAAACCTCGCTACTGCAACGCAGATCGCAACGAATTGACGATCAGCAACTTAAAAACATGTTGGCAGAGTTGTGTCGTCGTCTAAGGATCGCTCGATCTGTAACGCTGATTGAAACGGAGCAGGCGATTGTTCCGATGACTTGGGGACTAGTTCGTCCGTTTGTCCTGGTTCCGTCCGCGTGGCGAGACTGGACGCAAGAACAAGTAAGATTGGTACTTCTTCATGAGCTAGCGCACGTCAAGCGACTCGATGTTGCCTATCAAGCGATTGCTCGTATTGCATGTTCGCTTTACTGGTGTCACCCATTGGTCTGGTATGCACTTAAGCGGTTGCGTATCGAGCGCGAAATCGCTTGCGACGATAGCGTGCTTATGGCAGGTGTTCGTCCAAGTCAATACGCGGAACAGCTTCTGAACATCGCTCGAAAGTGCCAATGGACGGAGATTCCGTACGCGGTCTCCATGGCTCAGCCTACTCAGTTAGAAAACCGCGTTCGATCCATTCTTGATCCAACACGATCGCATTTGCCACTTACCCCTAAAGTCGCTGGCGGAACACTTGCGATCTCTATGGCAATTCTGCTACTGCTATCGCCAATTCGGCTGGAAACGCTCGCTTTGGAGCTGGCCGACGAGAAAGAAACGGTCAACTCAAAACTAGAAGCGAAAACATCAGAAGCTGAACAACTGCACATTTCAGGCGTTGTCACCTCGCCAGACAACCTGCCGCTTGCCAATGTGAAAGTGACAGTGTTGCGAGCGATTGTTGCAAGCAAGTTTTCGGAGGTTCGTTACGAGAAACTTGCGGAAACGACAACTGACAGGGACGGGCGCTATGAAGCGAATGTGTTTGCGAAATCCGCAAGTATTTCGGATGGATTTCATTTTGAAGAACAGCGGACGATCGTTCTTGCGTCCAAGTCTGGCTACGGCCCGGACCAGGTAGAGGTTTCGCCCTCGATAGGTTCGCACAACTTGCAATTGGCAGCATCTACCAAGTCTCTGAAGGGGCGCATCCTGGATCAAGCTGGAAAGCCACTCCAAGGGGTCAAGATAAAGCTAGTCAAAATTGAAAAAGCGGGCAGTCCAATTGAAGGTTGGTTGGAACAAGCCAAGAACAATCCTGACGCATGGGAAGATCCGCGTTTCATCCTTGTCGGAATCGAACGGCTAACCGATTTGCCTCCGCCAGTGTTCTTTCCATCCAACGGACCAATAGAAGCACTCGATGCGATTGCGGACACCGATGCGGTTTCCGACTCCAATGGCCGGTTTATCCTTAACGGCGTAGGCGATAATCGACAAGCTACGCTTCGAATCGAGTCGCCGAACATAGCAACGGCACTCTTTCACTGCATAACACACGACATGACTCCCGTTGAAATGCCAAGTTCAGATCGACGGTTCCGGTCTGGAAAAACGTTTGGAGCTGAGTTCGATTACGTTGCCGAACCGTCGCAAAGGATTCAAGGTGTCGTCCGTGATAAGCAAACAGGAACCCCTCTCGCTGGAGTGGTCGTATCGCAGTATCTGTCGAACGATGGTTTCCCTTCCAACGAGAACCTCAATCAAGTCAGAACCGATACGAATGGTCGCTACATCCTCAAGGGAATACCTAAACCGATGGAAGGAACATCTGGTTATTTCCTTAGTGTGGAGCCTGGCCCAAACCAACCTTATCTTCGATCTCGAAAACGCATCCCTAGAACTAAGGACCTTGATCCAATTGACCTAGACTTCACGCTGACTTCGTCCATTTGGATTGAGGGACAGGTCACGAACGCCGAGACGAAGGCTCCATTGGCAGCAATGGTCGCCTATCACCCAAGTCACGAAAATCTTAACACGAAGAACCACGAAGCATGGCGAGACGTCGTGCCCATGATGGGCCCTGAAGATCTGGTATCGACCGATAGCCAAGGGCGTTTCCGAGTCGTTGGCTTACCAGGCCCCGGAATGCTCCGAGTCTTTGCTGCAGACGACATTGAGTACGAGTTGCTTGAGGCCAAGCCTCCTGGAATGCAACGACGACTTGCGACGTACTATCACTGCAGTTCCTTCGGCGCCGAAACGAAGGAGTTCGAGATCGCTGAAGGTGAGAAATTGCATCGCGTGGATGTTGCGCTCAAGCCGCCGAACATGCGATCCATCCGTGTCGTAGACGGAAATGGACAAGATATCATCGGCTACCAAATGGCAGGACGGTATCCAGAGGGACGTAACGGTTTTTCCGTACTAGGCGGCAGGTACTGGGGCAGGAAGCCAATAAGCACGGCTCGTACCAGTTGCTTTCCTGGCGTCGAGCTAGAAAAGGAAAGGCCACTTATGTTCCTGGATCTGGAACGAAAGCTTGGTGCAATCATGCCCATCAATTCCGTTTTGGATGGCAACGAAGAAGACTATCGTGTCACTTTACTTCCGACAGTAAAAATGAAGGGACGGCTACTAAATCAGTTCGGCAAACCCTTTGCACAAGGTAGCGTCCAAGCCGGTATCGGTCTCATCCAAACCGGAACGATTACCGACACCGGTAACATGGTTCAAGGTTACTCAACTTGCTACAAGTCCTTCGAGCACGGTGCGTTGGATAAAGAAGGCAATTTTGAGTTGATAGTGCCGCCAGGCGACGGCTACAGCCTTGTCTATCGTGGATCGTTAATCTTTCGCGACCGACAATTGCTCCCAGGAGAGACTATTGATTTAGGTACCATCGAGTTGGGGAGCCTGAGAAAAGCAGTAGGTTCCCTAGTTCCGTTCTCACATTAATGCGCATGGTAGCTGTCAGTTGTTCGCTCCGCCGAGACAAGCTCGACGGAAGCGAGCGCTGAGCAATTGCGAGCCATCGGCAAAAGTGGAGCATTACCCAAAATGCGTTCAGGATTGAGAACATTGTTTCACGGTCGAAAAATGTGGGTCGAAAGATAGGCCGCGAAAGCAAGATCCTAAAAATTTTCGCCTCACATTATTCGACAGAGGCTTTTAGTGGACGGTTGGGATCGGAACCAGAGCGACTTCGATTCGTATTTGTTTGGAATCGCGTTGCACGATCACTTCGATAGGATGCTCCATGGTCGTCAAGCCGACCAACTGCACCAGATGTTCGTCGTTCTCGACGTACGTTCCATCGAACTGAAGAATTACATCCCCGTGTCGAAGGCCTGCAATTTCAGCTGGGCTGTTGGGTTTGATCACTTTGACAAAGGCACCTTGTGGTCGAACATCACCTTCTGGCCCTGAGGAACTGGTATTGAACGCTCGCTCCACACTGACACCAAGATACGATCGTTGCAATTCGCCTCGTTCGACTAGATGCTTAGCGACCATAACGGCGACGTTGATAGGAATCGAAAATCCGATGCCTTCGTTCCCCCCAGAGTTGCTTGCAATCGCAGTATTGATCCCAATCACTTCGCCGCGAAGATTCATCAATGGGCCTCCGCTGTTACCAGGATTAATAGCCGCATCGGTCTGAATAAAATCCTGATAGACAATTGCCTTAGAACCAAGTTCTAGGTTTCTGCGGCCCTTTGCACTCACAATGCCATAGCTTACGGAATGATTCAAACCGAATGGGCTGCCCATGGCAAATACATAGTCTCCCATTTCTACCAATCGACTGTCTGCGATGCGAGCTGTCGGTAGGTTGGTGCGACCGATGTCGATTACAGCGACATCCGTAGAGGGATCTTCCCAAACACGTATGGGCTTGAGAACAACTCCCTCACTTGTTTCGATCTTCAAGCTAGAAAGAGCTGCATCGTGAATAACATGGCGGTTCGTGATCACGTAGTTAGCGTTTCCAAGCTGGACAATCACCCCCGACCCTGCTTCCTCTACCTTTCTCACTTCTTGTTTGTACGATCGTGATTCGGAACGCGCTGCCGCAGCCCCGCGCTCGTTAACGACTTCTTCCTTGATCGCTTCAATATGCACGACCGTGGGAGAAACGAGACGCACCACTTTCTTGAGCAAAGAGTTCTGCCGTTCTAAAAGTTCTACCTCCTGAGCAATCTGCGCATACTGCTCGTCCCGGTTGCGTGCACTCGAGCCAAAGTCTTCCGCTCTACGAATCGTAACCGGTACATTTCCCCTACCAGGAAACGCCGGAGTTTGTGCTATGGTCGTACTTTCAAGCCCTGCGGTGAAGGATACTAACGCTAGAACCGCAATCGAAAGGGTCCGGAGGGAATCAATTCGCATCGTCAATTTCTTTCGATTGGAACTTGCGTTGGGGCTCAACAGCGATGGATGCGTTCAAAAACAACTTGAAACGCCAATACGACCAATGATGCTATTCGGGCGGAGCGCGTCAAAATTTTGATGCTAAAATGGGGTTGCCCTCATGAGACCCCAATTTGGGTGGCACAAATTCCGTAATGTTGCAGATTGACGATTGTGCGGGAGTTGGCGATCGATCCCTTTTCGCCCGTAGCTCCGGTCAGGATGTTACCGAAACGCAACTTTTTGACGAGCGATCTCAATCGCCTTGAGTTTAGCGACATCGACTTGATCTAGCTTGGAAGAAACGAGTCGCTTGGAATCCATCGATGCCTTCAGAGAAACCACCGTGTCCGAGCTTGATGTTGGCTCTTGCAGGTCCACCAAGACGTGCGGCTGGACCCCTCGGGCGCTGATCGGCGTTCCTTTGGGTGAGAAGAATTTCGAAACTGTCAAACGCAATCCGCCGTTCCCATGTTCATTGTGAAACACACCTTGCACGCTGCCTTTACCGTACGATATTTGTCCTACAATGGTGCCGCGATTATGATCGTTGATGGCTCCAGCAAAGATTTCGCTGGCGCTAGCGCTGTCCCCGTCGATAAGGACAACCAGGGGAATGTCCCAAGCTGGTGCGGTGGCGTTGAAGTTATGGCTTTCTTGTCCATTCCTACCCTTGGTGGAAACAATCGACCCTCGCGACAAGAACTGATCTGCCAGTTCAACCGCAGAGTCTAACAGGCCACCGGGATTTCTTCTCAAATCGATGATGACGCTACGCATGTCTTCGCGGCTTAACGCCATCATGGCCCGTGTCACCTCGGCCGCAGTCGTTTTCTGGAAATTGGTAATCCGAATATAACCAACATTAGGTTCCGCCATTTCCGCTACGGTAACGCTTGGCACGTCAACTCGTTTGCGTTGCACTTCCAAGTTTAGCATTTGGTCGTCAATGGTTCGCAAAACCAAGCGAACGGTGCTGCCCTCTGGCCCGCGAAGCAAATCAGCAGCTTTCTTCGCGCCAATTTCTTGGACGGATGCTCCATCGACTTGCAGAATGTATTGGCTGGGAGCGATACCAGCTAGATAAGCCGGGCCACCCTTGAAGACGTCAACAATCCGAAGCTCAGACCCCTCTGCCCATAATTCAACCCCTAATCCGATTAAATTACCATCGATCTGGGACATGACCTCGCGATACTCGCCCGGGGTTAGCAAAGAAGAATAGGGGTCGAGAAGTCCGACAGATCCAGCGATGTATTCATAGATTACTGCCGTTGATGACAGGCCGATCCGTTGGCTCGCTTGAGCCGCCACAAAAGCAATCGCACTCTTGAGCTCCTCCATGGTTTGGATTTTCTTGCCAAAGACCGACTTATGTATCGTCCTGCGAAACTCTTCTACAGAGACGGCATCGGCGTTGGAAAGATGCCGGCTACAAAAATCCTGTTCGGTTAAAGCAACCTCCAGGAATGCTGTCCCATGCAGCGCCAGCTTGTAGTAGTCTACGGGCTCAACGTAATAAACCTCAAGCTTGGTGAGCACTTCGGTCAGAACTTGAAATGCGTCCGAGGCAGATGACTTTTCAACCACCTGCATAAAGGAGCGATCGGAATAACGTCGAGTCACATCAAAATGAACTCGGCAAATTTGCAGCCGATCGCTGCATTCAGCTAGCTTAGGCTCCTTTTTCAGTATTTTCTCGTAATGCAAAATGGCTTCTTGCCACCTTCGCTCTTGCTCCAGTCGCTTTCCTTCCGTCATTTGAGAACGAAGCGATTCGGATTGCACCCCGACAATTGGTGCATTTTGCCCAACCGCTACAGGAAGGCTAC
>CAITIF010000325.1 GCA_903892365.1 uncultured Pirellula sp.
GGGAACGGTCTATGCAATTGATATCTCGCCCAAGTTTTTCAAGCATCTGCGCGATCGAGCCAACGAAGAAAAATTGGAGAATGTGCAAGTGGTGCTTTGTTCTGATCGCGATGTCAATTTAAGGCCGAATTCTATCGACCGCGCTTTCATTTGCGACGTTTACCATCATTTCGAGTATCCGGAGAGCTCCTTAAAATCGATTTACCGTGCAATGCGTGCTGGTGGCAAGCTGGTCATCGTCGATTTTCATCGCGAGCCCGATGTGAGCCGCGAGCGAAAGCAATGGCTTCTAGGACATATTCGCGCACCGCTCGAAACTTTCAAACAAGAGATCATCGACGCCGGTTTCCAGTTTGAAGAAGAAGTCGCAATCGATGGGTTCACCGAGAACTATCTGCTTCGATTTAGCAAGTAGAAGCAACTCCGTCGAGCCTTAGGTTACAGCGACCGTTGCCAATGCAACCTTGGAAGTGCAGTCCTTTGGGCGATCTAAAGACTTGCGAGATACAAAGCCATCGACAGTCCGACGAGAGCCAGCAAGAGAGCGACCCAAATTGCGAATGTCGATCCGAATGCTGACCTAAAGTTGTTGCGATCAATAGCATCAATGTATTTGCGATGCCGTATAACGGACACAATGTTCACAATGATTCCAAAGGCGATCAAGCCAATCCCGATGGGAAGCGAGAATCCGGTGCTTGGCAATTGCTGTTGCGTTCCGGCGATGGTTAACTCCCGAAGAAACAACCCAAAACGAGCGACGACGAAGCCGAACCCCATTAACGCGATCCCAGTGCGAATCCATGCAAGAAAAGTTCGTTCCGCAGCCATGTAAATTCGAGCATCTATCTCGACGGGCCCTGGACTCCCTGCTCCCACTTGGTTTGGGGACGTGACTTTTTCTTGAGGATTATTGTCGTAGTTCACTTGTTGGAATTCCGCTCACTTTTGCCGACCTTTACTAGCCCGACTCGATAGTTATTTGACGACCGCATTTTCTTCGTGAGCAATTTTAGCAAATAGTTCCATGACTTGTTGAGCGCGGTGGCTGTCGAGGGCAGCCGTCGGCTCGGCGGTGAGAATCACAGCAGGGTTGTTTCCCAGCGCGACCTCAAGAATGCACATGATCTATGATTCGATCTTTTGAAATACTGCCAAGGTAAATTGCTGTGTTTTTCACGTCGGTGTCATGTGACCAAACTTAGCGTTCGACACCAGCTTGAATCCTCTTCCGAGAACGTTCTCGATTTGATCGACGCTATAGCGGCAAACAGGTAGTCCGCTACACTTTTCTGGCCCATCGGGTGCAAACGTTGCGACGAAAAAGTAGCCGCCAAGGACAATAGACTCGTTCAATCGGCTGAGGTACGCTTGGCGATCCTCCGTATTGGTAAGAAAATGAAACACGGCTCGGTCATGCCAGATGTCGTATTTTGCCAATCGAGTTGATTCAGTAATGTCATCGCAAAGCCAGTGAACTTTCCCTGCGTTTTCGGCAAGTCGCTTTCGTGCATGTTCTATTGCAGACGATGCAATATCGAGCACTGTAACCTCCCAAGTGCCTTTCGCAACAAGCCTATCGACTAGAAAAGAAGCACCGCCGCCAACATCAATGATACGCCCGCCCTGCGGTACAAAGCGATCTATCAGATCAAGCGAGGTGGTCGGTTCTGCTTCGAACCAACTTACTTCCGTTGTCTGTTTGGTGGAGTAAACTTTCTCCCAATGGGCTACTCGATCAAAATCCCGTCCTTCATCAGCCATTTGCGATCCATTCATTGTGCGAACCTTACCCTAGCCCTCGTAGCATCCCATGCCAATATAACCGAGGGAGAGCGTATGCTTTGAGCAAGTACATGGAGAGCCTTTCCTTTGATTGATCGAACGGAAAA
>CAITIF010000326.1 GCA_903892365.1 uncultured Pirellula sp.
GATCCGATCCAGCGTGGCGGAACGGGCAAGACGGCGCGTTGGGATCTTTTGTATCCCCGGCCCACAGAGTTTCAGGGAGTGTCGATCCTGTTGGCGGGAGGCATCAAGCCAGAGAACGTTGCTCAATCGCTTCGTATTGCCAAACCCGAAGGCATTGATGTTGCCTCCGGAATTGAATCTGCCCCAGGCATCAAAGATCCTGACAAGATGCGTGCCGTTGCTGAGGCCTTTCGGGGCCACTCTCAATAAGAGTGACCCAAGGTCCGATCGATCGACCAATCCATCGATCCATTAGCCAAGCTTAGGGATTTCGAAACCAGCGCGAGGTTTTCGTGCTTGCATGGCCTTGGCCATATCGTCACCTTCGATCATTTCCGTTTTAGGATTCCAGCGAATGGTGCGTTTGAGTCGAGCGGCAATGGCTGACAAATGGCACATATTCATGGTTTGAAGGTGGGAATAAACGTCGGAGACAGGCAAGCCACCTTCGCGAATACAGGTGTAGAAGTTTTCTTTGTGCCCTTCGTACTTCTTGCTCTTGTACAGAGCCTTCACATCGTCCTCGGTGTAAGCGTCCTTGTCCCACTGTTGCTCGATGGGAAGACCAGTGATCTTTTCGCGATTTACGAAGACGCGTCCCTTGGTGCCTTCGATCAGGATTCCGTTATCGCCACGGCTGGTAACAACGATTTCCAATCCGTTCGCCATCTTGTGAATAATGTTAAAATCGTGCGAGGTGTTGTACGAATTATCAACCAGTGGGTTGCCGTCTTTGAATTCGACCGGGTGCACGGAATCGGTGCCGTCGATTTCTACTGGGCCGGTCCCTTGTTCGCTTAGCTTGGCTGCCCAAAGCGCGATATCGATGTGGTGAGCGCCCCAATCGGTGAACTTTCCACCCGAGTATTCATACCACCAGCGGAATTCGTAGTGGCAACGTCGCTCTAGATAGTCCACTTTCGGAGCTTGTCCAAGCCACATGTCCCAATCGAGCTGAGCGGGTGGATCTACTTTTTCGAAGGGGCCGCCGGTGGGGCTGCCGTTGATACCGCAAGTGATTTTCTTGATATCGCCAAGTAGTCCTTTGTGAGCCATGTTCACCGCTCGAAGAAATCGGTCACGGTCCGAACGTTGTTGGGTGCCAATGACGAAGACCAAGTTGGGATTGGCTTTGCATGCTGCGCGGATCAGCAGGTTTTCTTCCAAGGTCAACGTAAGAGGCTTTTGGCAAAACACGTGCTTGCCGGCTTGCAATGCTTCGATCGCGATCTTGGTATGCCAATGGTCTGGCGTAACGATACTCACCACGTTGATGTCTTTTCGTTCGAGCAACTTTCGATAGTCGCTGTAGGAATCCGCCTTTCCTTTTCCGATCCCTTCATGATTTTTGGCGCGGTCGGCGTGAACGGAATCGACATCGCAAACAGCAACCACGTCGCCAAAACGGGCATGGCCCTGAGCGTCGCCGGTTCCCATGCTGCCAACGCCGATGCAGCCGATGGTGAATCGATCGTTTGCGGAAAGTCTGGCAGCTTTCGCGGAGGAATGAATGTACGGAACCATAGATGCAGCTGTGGCTGCGACGGTTGTTTTCTTGATTAATTCGCGACGGCTTCGTTGAATCATGATTGGGGGAGGCTCCAGGGGTAGGTGAAAGAAGTTGAAAAGGGGTGGGGGTTGGGAATCCGACATAGAAACGACGGGGCTGAACGGATCCTCATTTTGTCTTGGGGAGGTGCACGAAAACACC
>CAITIF010000327.1 GCA_903892365.1 uncultured Pirellula sp.
GCGAACTTGGTCTTGCTTCCGTGTTGTATGGCACGGATGGGACCATGCTCGCCAACCTTGAATCGATGAGGCTTGAGCTTGCGACGCTTTGTCGCCACACCACCGAATTCATGCAAGTTCCAAATACGTCCGGCGATCTCGTTCACAGGACCGATTGCGACGACGGTTCGGTTGTTGGTGACGTCGTAGCGAATCACTCGCTTGAGCATGCCTGTCTGTGTATTCGGTGGGTTTCCAGGCTTCGATGGTTTCTTGCGTCTCCGGATGCTACGCTTGGCCGACTTTCGAACCGCACCGCCGGCTTCGCTCAAAGAAGTGAAGGTCGCTGTTTCCGCCTTCTTCTTGAGCTTCTGCTTATCGAATTGAGTTCGGACCGTGATCTTGATCATCGCGCTAGTTCAAAGGTTAAGGTCAACAAGCTTGTAAACTGACGAAGCTGCTCCCAGTGTTCGCTGGAATACAGCACTGCATGCTCTGCTTTCACGCATCGAGCCGCTTGAAATGAATCGAGCCTCTTCAGGCGAAATTCGTCGGCAATCTTTTCCACAAGATCAACCAGCGGATCGATCTCCTCGTTGGTTCCCTTCGAAAACTTCTTCTGCACCGCGACATCAACCCGGCAGTGGTACTTGTTGTGGGCGCGGTCGTGAGGGAATAGCTCAACATCGCGAGGCACAACGGTCACGCGGAGTTCTTTCATGTCTTCGAGGTCGAAGTTGGGAACGTACATCCGCTCGGCAACGAATTCAAAATCGAACTCGGCTGCATTGAGCTGGGCGGTTACGCTATCGGCAACTTGTAGAACGGTCGTCATGACGAATGGGATTCGATCTGTTTGGTGTGGATGCGGAGTTTCAAACGAAATGGGTCGCTGTAGCGCCAAGGTGGATCGCCACCGAGGGCCATCACTTCAAAAATGAAGGTTTGGTTGTCATCGATTTCCACTATCGTGTCACCTCGCCGTGGCAGCGTTCCGATGATCGACGATAGCAGTGCATAGGTATCAATCAGGAAATCGCGAACCTGGCTGCGAGTCACAATGCCCTCGCCATCGTCCTGGTCGTACATCGACTTGCCGATGGTTGCTTGAAGGGTGGCTCCTAGCTCTCCACGGCGATATACAACTTGGCGAGACGCATGCTGGGTGAGTTTTGAGGCAAGCCACTCCTGGCCTTTCTGAAGCATGTCGGTCATGACTCTTCCTTCTTTATTGGGAATAGTCGCAACAAAAGGCCAGTGATTGAGCCAATCGCAGCGGTTCCAACCCGAGTCGGATCGGCTACTGATCGCAGATAGAATCCGGTGATCGTTCCGAATACAAACGACAGTGTTAACGACACAAGAAAAAACAGGAGCCAGCCGATCATCGTTGTTCCCCACTAAGCAGCTTCGATGCCTTGCCACGCACTTCCTCCAACCAAACTGCGTCAGCGCGTCGTTGGTATTCAGAGGCAACGGCGGTCGCCTCTTCATCGAGCTGTTGCTGACGAAGCGTTGTTTGGCGAACTGGTTGTGCC
>CAITIF010000328.1 GCA_903892365.1 uncultured Pirellula sp.
AGTTTTTGACTTCCAAAGAAATGGTACGGCATGGTTCCAGTTTCAATCGAATTCCCGAGGCAGAATTGGACTGTACCGATGGAAGCGACGCAACACTATTTTCATGGTAGGCCGTGATATGATTGCGACCGTCTATATCAAAGGCAATCGAAGATTTGGGCAGAGTAAGCGAAAATACGCCTTGGTGATCGGTGCGTGTTTGCCGAAATTCCTCCTTCAGCGACTCGTTCCACCCGCGCCCCCATACCATGCAATCAGCAACTGGTTTGTCATCGGAATCGACAACTGTTCCGGAAAGAGTCATTGTCGACGACGACTGTTCTGCTTCGGCCTCTTCTAGGGATCCGTTACCTTGGATCTCAGCAGTCGATTCAAGAGCGATAGGCATCGCAGTACCTACTGCCTTATTGGGAACTCCAAGTAGGACCGCGCCGAAAAGAATGATCAATGCGACGCAAACCATAGACTGAAATCGACGACTGGACCTCGTTCGGATTCGTCGTTGATCGAGAATCCCAATGATGCGATCGCCAAGCGATGTCGAACGGGCGATGCCAAGACCTGCTACGTTGATTACGGGGTAGGTTGCACGCTCGGCGATTTGAATCAGGTGCTCGCTGTATTCTCGCCGATCCTTGCCAAAGCCAATTACCATGTCGTCGCAGGCTTCTTCGCGTAAACATCGCATGCGACGAGCCGCGATCCAAACCCACGGTTGAATCCAGCAGACTGCGCAGATGATGTTAAGAACTCGCAACCACAGTATATCGGCACGCTGTATGTGCGCGTGCTCATGCAATAGTACCGATTCCAGCTTGCTCGTTGGCCATCCCTGAGCCTCGCATGGTAACAAAATGATTGGTCGGAACCAACCAATAAGGATAGGTATACTTGTGTGTTCACTGAGTCCCAAGCGAACCTTTCGTGAGATGGAACACTTGTCTATCAAACCCTCAACCCACTTTTCTCCGCGCACAAGTTTCGCGGATCGAACCAAAGCATTCGCGACAAACTGGGCTCTTACAAGCCGGATCAACAATAAAATAGTTCCACTTGTACAAAGAGCCAGCCATGCCTGTTGCCATCCCAACAAAGGACTCAAGGACCAGGCTTCTTGCTGGTCCTTCGTCTCTAATCTTTCAAGAAGCGGTTTCGAACCAGAAGCTGCCAGAGGATCCAGTTCGATAAATTTCGCGTTCACTTCGTCTGACTCATGTTCTGAGGAAATCGTGTCACTGCTGGTCAAGGGAATACGATTAAGCGATAAGCCTAAATCACTACCTGATCTCGAAGCATCGACGACAGGAACGGAAGCCTCAACAGGAATCGACCATGTCACCTGATTGATGTATAGGATCGGCGACAACGCCCAAACAATCAATGTGATGCCCCAAAAATCATGGCGTTGAGATGCAGACAACCACATCGACTTCCATCGCAACCGATTGCAGCCTTCGAACAAAAGAGGGATCAAAAAGAGTAACGCAGCCACGGTGAGCCATTTTGCAAATGGCAACCATTGATTCAGCCAATCGATATCAGACACACTCATGATCCACTCTCCGGGCGTTTGGCTTCATTGATCAGTTGGCGAAGCTTCTTCGCTTCCGTCTCTGAGATTCCATGGGACTCGAGTTCCAGCAAGGCCGCAACCGCTGCGGTCGGCGAACCACCAAAAAACGTATCCAACATCCTTCGCAAGGCGGTTTTCTGAGTCTTTTGCTTTGATAGCGACGCATGGTAAACGTATTTGCGTCCTTCTTCACGGATCTTCAAATATCCTTTATCGACAAGAATCCCTAACATCGCTCGAACAGCCGAATAGCTAGGCGGACTCTCAAGTTCTGCAAGAATATCGGAAACCGATCCCTGCCCGATCTTCAAAACGGCTTCATAGATTTGTCGCTGGCGTTTTCCTAACTCCAGTGGTGTGCCATCCGTCATATATCCACTCCTGAGTGCTGCGAAATTAGCAAGTGCAGTTTTTTTAGCACTTCAGAGAACGGCTGTCAACAATATTCCAAAGAATATTGGCTACATGATGATTAAGCGATTCTTTACTCCTTGGCAGGCTTTGTCGTGTCTGACTCCAGCAACGCAATTTTCAAAACACAGAGGCACAGAGTTCACAGAGGGACGGAGAATCCGTGCGAGTCTTATCTCTGTGTTCTCTGTGCCTCTGTGTTTCCATAAGGTCGCAAATAAGTCTTGACACGGCATGGGCTTAAGTGATGTTCAAATGCACTCCCCATCATCGCCGTCATCGTAGTTCGCTTGGATAAAACAAAATCAGCGTTCGTCTGAATACAAAATCGCATTTCGAATCGAAAGATGCAATGGCCCATAAGCGATCGGGATGACGCATCGATTTAGTTCCGCCGCCGTCGGTCGCAGGATTCGGGTGGGTAGTACGTAGTATTGCCCCCTGGTCGGAGTAGCCTCTGGCGATAGGTGTCCAATGGAATAGCCAAGTTTCAGGCGTTGAATGGTTTGCTCGATCTGTTTTCGCGGGACCTCTGAGGATATTAGCACAACACAGGTGACATCTTTGCCTTGGTAGTCCTTCCGGACTCGTTCAAGTTCGGTAAGGTAATGATCATCCCAATCCCGCAAGTTAGAAAACTCTCGGACGATGACGGTTCGATTAACGTGATCACTGAGCGATATCGGGCCATTCCACCACTCTTGGCAACTGAAATCTTCTTGTGCTGGTTTGGCCGAATCGGTCCGCATTTGCTCAAGCAATTTCCTGTCCCATTTGATGTCGGATAGCGAATTGGAAAGCATGTTTGGTTGCCATGGTACTTGCAGGTCTAATTGCTCACTTACGGGTTCACTAGCAACGAAGACGCTGACGTTTTTCGATATACCTCGTATACGGTACGTTCCATCTTTGTATGTGATGGTATGGTAAAGAAAAGAATTCATTGTGTTATTCATGTCAGAAATGGCATCTATATCGATAGATACAGGAACGTTGGGAATGGGGGCTCCCTCCAAATCGACGATCCTGCCGGTAATTTCGGTTTCCGGTTGAAGAACAATCGTTTCTTCATTGTCTGGCATTGGAGTCCATGAATCAAAATGCGCCAGTCTTTGCGTTGGGTGCAAAATCCGCAGTAGTTCAAATTTTGTTCGTGGAATTAAGTTCGCACGACCGTCCTGGTCTGTGGTGGCGAACCTTTCGTTGGGAGCACCATATGCGATCAACGCTGCCTCTACGGGGTTGCCAGCATCATCTACAACTCGAATGCCGATTCTTTTCCGATGATCAACCAGAATATCAGGCAGAACAACGCCCTCTTCACTGGGGCGATCAACGAGGATTTCGGGTTTCTTAGGAAGTTCGTAATCCTGGTTTGAGCTAATCAAAATTTGCGCGCGCGTCGCGCTGCTGCATTCGAATTTGAATTCACCGAGATCATTCGTAATCGCATGGCCCCAACGATGCCAATAGTTTGAGTCAGTCGAATCTTTCAGGAAAATATGACAGCCAACGGCAGGCAACCCCGAGTCCCGATCAACTAGTTTTCCCGAAACAGTCGTCAATGGTTGGATATCCATTTCAATCATGGCGTTTGGGTCATGGATATTCTGTCTTGCAAGGATGACCTGGCCAGGTTTCGTACCCAGGCTCGGATGTTTCAGTTCGAGTGAATTCGGGAATCCTTTGACCCTGACCCTTGCCAATCCGCTCGAGTCGAAAGCGGGGTGGTAATACTTGTTATTCCCAAAGATTTGCAGCTTGGAATCTTCGAGTCTCAGATCTGGAATGGAAGTTCGCAGCTGAATTGCGATTTCTGTTCCCTTATCCAAAACGATCTTCGGTTCCCGACCGAGAGCGACCGTCATCGTCTCTTCACAATAGTCAGGATGCGCAACGATAATGCGAGGGGTCAAACACCAAGACGGAACAATGACATCCAATCGGCCATTTTGGTCCGACAATGGCATTCGATTCAAGATGAATTGAAAATCGCGTTCAACTGCATAGAAGCTTCTTCCCGAATCCGATACCGCGAACTTGAGATGAGCCTCTGAGATCGGTTCACCCTCTGAGTTTTTGACTTCCAAAGAA
>CAITIF010000329.1 GCA_903892365.1 uncultured Pirellula sp.
ACTGAAGGTAAGTCGCCGAATGAGTAGAAGACGACGCCTGGAAACCATCGATCCGATGGACTTGTTGCTGGATACCGTTTCCAATGTATTTGGTGGAGTGATGTTTCTGACTTTGTTGGCCGCCTTGCTGGTGATCAGTCAAGGTGAGGGTTCACTCCCAGATGGGCCACAGACTCCGTTACCGGAAACCCTTTCGCCCCTGGAGATCGCGACCAGGATCGAATCACTGGAACTGGAAGCAAGTGAACTGAATTTTGTGCTTGAATCCCAAGCAAGAACGCTCTCGGAGATAGTACCGTCGGATGACACGGAACAAAAAATCGCTCAATACGATCGATTGAGACGACAACTGGCTGGACTTCAAAGCCAATGGGATCAAGTTCAAACGGACCTTCGCAACGAAGAGGCCCTTCAGAAGGCCAACAATAAACTTGAAAAAGAATTGTCGGAACAGTTGGCAGAATTAAGCAAGCAAGTTCAGGGGAAAAAGACCGAATTAGAACGGGCTGAAGCAAAATCTTCGCGTACGATCACCTTTAGTCTTCTACGCGATGCTACCACCGCAGATTTTCCGTTATTGCTACGCTATGGTAAACTGTATCGATTCCTGCAGTGGTCGGGACAGGAGATCAATGAAGAAGATATCGCCATACTCGGTGATGAAAAATATTTGCCAAAGCAAGCAGCGGGAATTCCAATCACTCCGAATGTTTTATCCAATTTGGTTTCGAAATTGGCTGATCGGCATCCGCCTCGCGAGTATCACATTACCATTTTCGTTTGGGATGATTCGTTCGCTGCCTTCAATTCGCTGCGCAATCGATTGGTTGAGCAGGGATACCAGTACAGAACGCTTCCGTGCACCGATGAGTCGATTATCGGTATGGGCGGCGGCGATCGGTTGGTACAATAGAAGAGCAAAATTACCCACCCCTTTCGATATGCATGACATCAATTGCCCTTTTCCTTAAGCCAATTTACGATGGTTAGTTGCGTGAATCCATTTCCAATCTACTTGCTCCTGGGTCTCGGGATTGTCACCTCGGTCGCTCAATCGCAGGAGTTTATCGACAACTACGACATGCACGGCGACTACGCGAAGCACGTCTATCGCGTCGAGGGTGTACGCGTTTGGAACCAGCATGAAAACGGTTACGAAGTTCGTGGCTGGGGGGCGCGTGAAACGGGCAAGGAAGGGACTCTTGTCCTTCGGTATGTGTTCGATAAGCCTATCGTGCGTTGTTCGTTGCGAGCCTACTTGCATGCTTGGTTTGATAAAACGGATCGAGTCTCGCTGGCTGTTTCTAAAGATGATGAAAACTACGTCGAGCTAACCAATTCCAGTTTGGTACCAGAGAAGGTAAAACCGTATCGGCAAAGGGTTCTGGATCTGACCCCGCACGTTGAGGGCTCGAAACAAGTTTTTATTCGAATTCGATTGCGCGGAGCCAAACTCAACACGCACATCATGACCACTGAATTTTTGCGCACAGGGGATAGTGTAGGAGTATTCCAAGCTCCGCATCAGTTTGAGTTTCGAGCGACGTTGAGCGACGAGTAGTTTGGATGGATTAAGGTTTCATTTGATCGATTCGGTATTCCCACCACAGCCACTCCGCAAGATCTCGATCAGGTTCTGGGACGCGGCCCAAGCATTGCTGAGCATCTGCAATTGCGCGTTCTTGCATTTCAAGATTCGGCTGGCTATTTTTATGACGAGCGTCGCGTGCCGCTTCAACGATTCGGATGGTTGCGATGACCACACGAGCCATGTTGCTCCAATGCCTGCCTTCGTTCGGGTTCGCAATCGCGTCGGAGCCAGTGTTTTGGATCGGCAGCGATTCAAGCATAGCAAGTGGTTCGGTTGTGTCGCCGTGCAGCCACTGAAGCAAGGCATGTCGAACCACCCATCGGGGCTCGTCAGGCTGTATCTTTCGAAACAAAGAGATTAGCTGAAGCGAATGATCCATGTCGATAAAGGAAGGCCAGGATTGGCCTCGATCCAGAATAAGGGCATCCACGATTCGAAAGACTTCGTCTAAGATAATGGGGTGCGTTGTAAGCTTCGTCCGCAATGCCTGTTCAAGAATTGGCGATTGGTCCAATGCAATGGCGGCCATAGCAAGCATCCCCCAAGCCGTTCGACGTGTACGGAAAATTGGTTCATCAGGGGATTGTGTTAGTTCAGGTGGGTCATGTTGGCCCCAAAAATCCAATAACCATACCAACTCTTCTGGTTTCGAACTCGTTACAGTGCATATGGCTGCTGTTGTGATGACGGAGGGGGAAAGCCCAACTTTGGACTGAATATCCAAAAGCAAATCCTTACCCGCTTGCATTTGATTTGCACTGAAACAAATCCTCGCGTACAGGAACTGTAATTTATCGATTTGCTTATGAGCCCTATCTCGCTCAAACCAACGTTGAAAAACCGGGAACGCTTCATGCGCGGCTTTGCAACTGACCGCAACCGTGCCGTAATAGAACAAATTCTCGGTATCGATTGTTTCAGAGCCTACGCCACGTCTAGCAATCTGCATCGCCTTTTCCTCTTCGCCCTTTCGAAAATACCCATGCGCCAGGCGTCCATGACGTTGAAAAAGGTCAGGGGCCAATCGTTCTGATTCGGTGTACGCTTCGAATGCGGTTCCCGGATGCAGAACATGTAAACGGTCCCCTCTTGTCAGTGGGCGCTTTAAAAGGGGCCACCTTTGGGCGCTTCTAAAGGGGCCATTTTGGGTTAGTGAAATGGTCCGTCAAGATTTGGCCCGTTTTGAGGCCTTGTCTTCTACATTCTTATCGGCATTGGACCCGGTGGGCGCTTTGGCCCCTTTTGAAAGATTTTCGCTCGAACCCAAACGGTAGCTTCGACCAGTCAACTGAAACAGTTCCGACCGATGAAGGAATCGATCTAAGATCGCCGACGCACTCGGGACATCACCTATGAGTTTTCCCCAATCTTCCAGTGGTCGATTGCTTGTCATCATTGTCGATTTCACCTCGTGACGACGCATGATGATTTCAAAGAGGTATTCTCCCGATCGTTTCGGTAATTGCTTCATCCCCATGTCGTCGATGATCAATAGATCTGGCTTCAGGTATCGTTGCAGAATTCGTTCATGGCCCTCCATGGCTTCGTCATGCAAGAAGTCACGCACCGTATCGAAGATCGAACGATAGTAGACCGTCATTCCGCACCGAATGGCGCACATCCCCAACGCTTGGCAGAGATGGCTTTTTCCAGTTCCCGGCGGGCCCACCCAAAGAACATCTTTTCGTTCTCGAATGTACCGGCATGTTGCTAGATCAAAGATCTTGTTTTTCTTGATCGATGGGTTGTAACTGAAGTCAAAGTCCTCCAGCCGTTTCGTATCGCGAAAGCCCGCCAAAGCCACACGGCGACTGATCAATCGATCATTGCGAAGTAGCTGCTCATCTTGAAGCAGTAGCTCTAAGAACTCGCGATGACTCAAGCCAGTTGTGGTCGCCTCATGAAGCCGAATTTCCAGCGTGTTGGCCAAGCCCGAAAGTCGTAGCTTCTTAAGGGTTGATAGTAGATTGTTATCCATTGTGATTAGCCTCCTGCTAATGCTCGTTTAAAGAACTGACCGTACTCGAGAATCGGTCGAATGACCGGATGCTCATCCATGAATTCCATGGTCTGTTGCTTGGCTCCTCCATGCTCAAGGAGCTTCTTGATCGTGCGGTATCGAAAGCTACCGCTACGCCATGCCGTATCCGACGCATGCTCTATGGCCGAGCTCTCGTACTTGCCAGTCAAGCTCAATAGGCCTTGGATCGTGCGCATCGCCTCGACACCACGTTCGCTGATCGCGCCATCGGCCCAGCGAGTGGCATTTGGGCCAATGAGCTTCACTTTTTGCAGTAAATACTGGGCACCGCGTTCAATTCCGCTGATTTTCGACGGTGCAATATGAGCCGCGAGCGTGCTGAACTTCCCTTTTTCCATGCGAGGGTGAATGGCGACCTGCTCTTGTCGAAAGTTGAGCATACGAACGATTTTATCGTTCCATCGAACCCAGACTTCGCAGCCAAGATATTCCGGCGGTGCTGAATAGAACGAGCCTTTGACTTCGATATGGCCGTCGCGACTTACCTTGCGAGTTCCTTCGTCATAGAAAGGGAAAGGTTCGGATCTCAATGCCCCAAGAGTTTGCTTCTCGACTTCGGCGAATTGCTTACCGACATGCTTCTTAGTCGTCCCGTGAATTCGAGTATCGGCGATGTTTTTCTCCCAGTGCAATAGATGCTGATTCTGAAGAGATAAACTCTCGAACGTCATCCCTTTGATGGCGTTTTCTTGAACGTAGTCGACACCTCGTTCAACCTTTCCCTTGTGCTCTGGTGTTCTTGGGCGAGTTGGTAGAAACGCACAACCATAGTGCTTGCAGAAAGCGATGATCTTTGGATTCAATTCTGGATCGTACCAGTCTGCTTGCTTAACTGCCGATGCAGCGTTGTCAAAGACGATGATCTTGGGTACGCCTCCCAGAGCCCTAAAAGCGTTCTCCAAAGACCGAATCAACGATTCCGTGGTCAGTCTGGTTACAGCTTCGGTGTAGCCCTTGCGTGAGTGGCTAAGTACAAGCCGAAAGAGGTATGTCTTGCGAAACTTGCCATTGTGATCCATGCATCGAGCCCCCTGGCCGTAGTCGATTTGGATCTCTTGACCAGGTTCTACTTCGATGCGTCGTACCGGTAGTTCCTTGCAGTTCGTGAGAGTAGCGACATAGCGTCGGACGCTATGGTACTTTGAGGTGAAACCGTGCTCGGCGACAAGATCTTGGAAGATCCTCTGAGCGGTAAGTCCCTGTTCGATTTTGGAGATGATCTGCTCGCGATATCGGGAGCACTCGCTGCGGGATTGAGCCACCAACGGATCTTTCTTTTTAGGTGCGAACTCCCCTGAAAGAGAAGCGTCGGCCCCGGTGGGCGCTTTGGCCCCTTTTGAATCATCGGAAGGTATGGTCGCGGCCCCGGTAGGCGCTTCTTGGTTGGTGGCCCCTTTTGAACTCTTAACCGCCAAATGGCGATCAACAGACTTTCGGTTGATTCCAAGCGTCCGAGCGATCTGCCGCTTGCTCATTCCCGAGGCAAATAACTGCTCAATTCCCTGCAATTTATCCATATCCAGCCGCCGCACCACGGTCTAACTCCTATAAAGGTTCTCAGTTGAAAACCGCTATATGAGCAAACCATGCCTTTCTGGTCGAACTGGCCCCTTTTGAAGCGCCTCGCGCTGGCCCCTTTTAAGCGCTCACTGACAAAAACAGCCGAGTCCGAGAAGTCTACAATGTAGCAATTCGAAGCAAAACGACACCCTGCTTTTGTTGATCAACCACTATGTCCCACATCATCGAGATCGATCCGACGGTCGACTATGCTTGCAAGCAAGTGATCGGCAATCCGTTGTTCCCCGAAATCACGATTCATTTCTTAAGCGCAGTCCTGACTCCCGAGTCACCTATCGTGGCTGCCACGATTCTCAATCCTATCAATGAACAAAAGTTCGAATCCGACAAACTTTCAATTCTCGACATAAGAGCAATCGATCAATTAGGCCGGATCTTCAATGTCGAAGTGCAAAGGACCAGAACGACGGGGCTTGTGAAGCGAATCACGTATTATTCGGCCGGGAATTTTGTCGACCAGCTTGAACAAGGGGACGGGTATGAACAGCTCCGACCGTCGATTGGGATTTGCATTTTAACTGTCGATTTGTTTCCGTATTCGCTACGTCCTGCCTATCACAACGCATTCCGATTGAGAACTCTAGACGGTTTTGAGCTAACCGAATCGCTAGAAATCCACACAATCGAGCTTTCCAAGGTGAAGA
>CAITIF010000330.1 GCA_903892365.1 uncultured Pirellula sp.
AGCCCGACGCCATTTTTCGCCATCCCACGAAGTCCCTAAACATGGATCGACAAAAATACCAGGAGCTCGTCTCGACCTTTTTTGAGTGGGATCCGCCAGCAATTTCACAGATTTTTTCAGAGCTCTTGTCCGCGGTTTCTGCCGAATCCGCATCGACCCCTGCCAGCTTGATGAGCCAGAATTATGAAACCGCCCGGGCGAACCCCGAAATCCACGTTCTTCCCGGCAATCTTAAAGACGCTCGGGATGCCATCTTCCCCTATTTTTGGGGGACTGACAGCTGGAACAATCCGTTGCATTTGGAAAATGTCCGCGGACCGGCCAATCACGCTTCACTAATTGGTGTTCTCGCATGCTTATTGAAAAACCCAAACCTTTGCACCGATCGGTATAGCCAGCGATCCAACGAACTGGAGGTAAAGGCCATCACCACTCTGGCAAACTTGATTTTCTACCATACCAATGACCCATGGGGCGTCTTCACCATTGGTGGCACGATTTCCAATTTGTATGGCGCGAAGATTGGCCTGGAACGAGTCCTACCGGGTGCAATGCGCACAGGACTGCTTGGGCAATCGATCGTGGGGATCTGCTCGCAAGCCAGCCATTATTCCAACCAAACTGTGGCCGGTTGGCTTGGGATTGGTACGAGCAACCTGCTTGAGATCCCAACAGATGAAGATCTGGCAATGCGTGTGGATCTTTTGGATGCGAAGCTTGAAGAACTCTATCAAGCCGGCACCAAGGTGGCATACGTTTGCGCCACCTTTGGAACGACAGACGGCTTTGGGATCGATGACATCGAAGCGATTCGTCATATCATCGATGCAAAAAGCAAAAAGTACTCTGTACCCGTACCTCAGTTGCATGCCGATGCCGCAGTAGGCTGGGCACTCTCGATGCTTACCGATTACGATCTATCGAAGAATCCTTTACAAATGGAAGAACAACTTTTGGGGCTGGTTCGTCGCGCCCAAGTCAAGAACAAAGGCTTACGCTTCGCGGACAGTGTGACCATTGACTTTCACAAGATGGGCCGTGGTCACTACCCCTCCAGTGCCTTTATCGTCAACCGCCGAGAAGACTTAAAATACTTGGCGCGAACGGTGTCCGATACTCCGTACTTCTCGGATGCAGACGCTAGTCGTGATCCTGCATTGTTCACCTTGGAATGCTCACGTCCCGGCCTTGGACCGTACAGTGTTATCGCATCTTTGAACGGAATTGGACTAACCGGATGGCAAATGCTTCTTGCAAGATCCCTCGAGCTTGCGCAACGGCTCAAAGACAAATTGGCAACACTAGAGCACTGCAAAGTTCTCAACGCAGGGACTTGTGGGGCAACGGTGAATTGGTGGGTTTTACCCAAGGGCCGTAATGCGGAAGAAATTTACCAACGTTTAGTTAGGAACGAACTTACCCAAGAGCAATGGGCGCGCTATCGACCGGAGATCCGTCAACTATTCGACAAACGACTTAAGATGATGGACCCAGCTATCGACGCCCGACTAGGCTTCACAACCAGCTATGGCTTTTGTCCAAACGGTTTTGATATCCCAGCTTGGAAGGCTGTCTTCTTCAATCCAAAAACCACGGAAGCGATGGTGGATCGAATCGCCGATAGTATCGCAGAGCTGTAACAAACCATTTCGTGTATGGAAGACCATTGGACATAAGCCCAAAGCCGCCTGCCATGTTATTGACGATCGAATTCAATTTTGAATTTTGAAGTCCGAAGGAATTCGTAAACACTTCGTGATTCGAAATTACTGGTTCGGTGCCCGAGATTCAAAGCAGTTCCTACCTGAGCCGTATCGCGGCTAGCGCCACGGCTCAGGAGTATTATTCTTAGGCTGGAGCCTAGAACTGGAACGACTTAGGCTTTGCGAATCTCGATGGTACGAGGTTGCGGTTTGGCTTGCTTGGGTAGCAATATGTGGAGCACGCCATTGTCAAAACTTGCTTCAATCTTGTCGAGATCCAAAAGTTTCGGCAGACGAATCGAACGCATGAAAGTTCCGGTTGAACGTTCGTTACGATGAATATGCGAGGCTTCAGAAACAAGCCTGCTTTCTCGACTGCCCGTAACAACCAATCGCTCTTCTTGCATTTCCAGCTTTACATCTTCACTTTTGACGCCAGGCAAATCCAAATACAAACTGTAAGAATCTTCGGCTTCGAAAATATCCAGAGCGGGTGTGTAGGCGAAGCTAGTGTTCGGCTTTTCGCAGCCCTCTGCTTGGCTTTCG
>CAITIF010000331.1 GCA_903892365.1 uncultured Pirellula sp.
CTGTTGGAAATTCCCTCATGTCGGAAAATAGGATTTAGATTACAATCTTTCGGATAAATAGAGTCGGACATCTCTGGAAGCATCGGGCTCTGATTTGTTCTCCTTTCCGAAAGAAACTGCCATGAAGATTAAACTACCATTTGCGATTTGCATCGCCACCTTCGTTGGGACTGTGCTGGCAATCCCCAGCCATTCGCTCTGTCAAGAATCCGCTCCCGACGCTGAAATCCGTGCGGCTTCGAAGAAGCTTACCGACGCCTTTAACGATGGGAAGGCGGCTGATTTATCGGCAATGTTTCTTGCCCAAGGCGAAGTGATCGACGAGCAAGGCAACTTGTTTCAAGGTCAGAAAGCCGTTCAGGAATTGCTAACGACCTACTTCGAAAGGTTTCCCGGCGTCAAATCAGAAACAACGATTGAATCGATACGATTGGCTGGCCCAGTCGCGATTGAAGAAGGTGTTCGAACGACCGTGACCAACGAGGGCAGTGTCGCTCAGGTCCAGTACACCACCATCTATTCGAAGTCGGACCAGGGGTGGAAGGTCGCTTCGATTCGAGATTCCGCGTTGGTTTCGATCAGCAGCCCAGGTGAGCTTTTGCAACCGTTGGAGTGGCTCATAGGAGAATGGATTAACGAAGGGGCAGACGCACGAGTCAAGCTTACTTATCAATGGTCTGAAGACGGAAATTTTATTCTTGGCGAAATCTTGGTGATGAAAAGCGAACAGGCAGTGATGAAGAGCACTCAACGCATCTGTTGGGATCCACGTGCAGGTAAGCCTCGGTCCTGGACTTTCGACTCGGACGGTGGTTTCTCAGAATCCGTCTGGACTCAGATTGATAACGCCTGGTCGGTTCGGTCCGAAGCTGTGCTTCCCAACGGTGAAACCGGTTCCGCGAATGTTCTCGTCACGGTCGGCGAGAACGGACGCTACGTGATGAAAGGAACCAACCGAATCGTTGGAAACATTGTGGAAGACGATTACGAGATCACGGTCGTCAAGCAACCCCCGACAGCAACCAAGTAAGTGTGTGTCGCGGGGACTGTAGCCAGATCCACTACCCGGTAGTGGACGAGGCGACGAGTCCTGGCTGTTAGAAGTGGTTGAGGCAACGAGTCTCGGCTGTCAATAGTGGCCTAGGCGACAGATCCCAGCTGTTAATAACACCCCATGCGATCTTCGAAAAGTGATTCGTGATTGGATCGACGGGCAACCCAAACAAACCCCCAATTTTTGAATATCTAGTTGCTCTGAATAGCAACAGCAACGAAGGAGTAGTGACGATGCGAGTTTCGAATAAACAAATGGTGTTGGCACTTTTGGCTGGCTTAGCGCTCAGCTTACTGGCCTCCTCCGACGCGATCGCTCAAAGAGGTCGAGGTGGTGGCGGCGGCGGCGGTGGCGGCCGTGTAGGTGGCGGTGGCGGAGGCGGAGGTGCTCGGCCTTCGATAGGGAATGTTGGTGGCGGCGGTGCTCGTCCAAGCATGCCAATGTCACGCCCTTCCACGCCTAGCATGAACATGTCACGCCCGAACGGCTCGGGTCCAACGTTTGGTAATGCTTCTACAAGACCCGCCAACACGCGACCATCGATGCCGAACATGGGCACAGGTTCTCTAGGAGCAAATCGGCCTTCCTTGGGAGGAACCGGTAACTTGACAGGCGCAACCCGTCCGAATATCTCACGCCCAACGACATTGCCTTCGAATCCATCGTTAGGAAATCGACCCAACATCGGAACCGGTGGAGGGCTCACAGGTCCAGGCGGATCAGATAGACCAACACTGGGAAATACCAACCGGCCTTCGACACTTCCAGGAACGATCAATAAGCCCGGAGATTTAACGAAGCCTGCCCCGGGCGCAAACCGCCCGAACATCGGGACCGATCGGCCAAGCACTCTACCTGGTAACATCAATCGCCCAAGCACTCTGCCTGGAAACGTCAATCGCCCGAATCTTGGAACCGATCGCCCAAGCACTTTGCCTGGCACCACCAATCGCCCGAATATCGGGACGAATCGCCCAAGCACGCTGCCCGGTAACATCAATCGGCCTAACATTGGAACCGATCGCCCGAGCACTTTGCCGGGTACCATCAATCGCCCTAACCTTGGTGGCGAACGACCAAGCACTTTGCCCGGCGTTGTTCAACGTCCTGGCTCCGGAACAAATCGTCCGGGCATCGGAGGGGATCGACCCATTATCAATGGCAATCGACCCAACAACAATCTTCCCAATATCAACCGACCCAGCGTTGGAAACAACATCAACAACGGCAACATTAATATCAATCGTCCCAGCATTGGTGTCGGGAATCGGCCAGGGGCAGGCAACATTAACGTTGGCAACAACATCAACATTGGTAACAGCGTCAATATTGGAAATCGACCAGTGAATCGTCCCAATTGGGATCTCGATCCTGGCTACTCGCGTCCAGGCTGGGGGATCAACTCCAATGACTGGCACAATAACTGGCATAACAACTGCATCAACAATCGTTACAACTGGTACAACGGCTGTTGGCATGGATATTGGGGCAGTTCCTGGTACGCCCCCGTTGCTTGGGGTGCGGTTGGCTGGGGGCTCAATTCATGGACTTCTGGCTGGGGCAACAACGTCGCCTACTACAATCCCTACTATGCAGTCCCTGTCGTCTCGCAAGAGATGCCTTACGACTACTCGCAACCGGTTGTAATCAATAACTATGTCTCTTCGGACTCGGCGTCGAACGGCGGCGACACTCAAGTGACTCAACAGAATTCGCAAGAGCGGGCAGCTTTGGCGGCCTTCGACAATGGGCTTGATAAGTTCAAGTCGGCAGATTACCGAGGAGCGTTATCTGATTTCGATAAAGCATTGAAGATGCTCCCTGGTGATGCTGTTGTACATGAGACTCGGTGCTTGGCATTGTTTGCGGTGGCCGATTACAACAAGGCGGCCGCTGGTCTCAATTCTTACTTGGCAGTTGCTCCCGGGATGGATTGGACTACGATGAGCGGACTTTATGGCAACATAGAGGACTACACGACACAACTGCGAACACTGGAACGCTATACCGTCGCAAATCCCTCTGATGCTTCCAGCCACTTTGTGTTGGCGTATCACTATTTGGTGACCGGCTCCAAAGAGGCAGCGACAGAAGCCTTGGGAGTGGTGGTCAGCAATCAGCCGAAGGACGTCACCGCCAAGCGAATGTACGACGCGCTTTCCCCTGCCAAAACCGCTCCCGCAGTCTCACCACCGGCCGCCGCTGCCACTGCTGCACCTGCTTCGGCACCGGTTCCGGCTCCGGCCGCAAACGCAGATGCGGACGCTTTGGAGACGGACTTGGTCGGAACTTGGGTTGCCCAAACGGGCAATTCTAAGATTGAGTTAGGGATTGCCGAAGATTCTGCCTTCACGTGGAAAGCGAGTGGCAAAGACCAGCCGTCAGTCGAACTTAAAGGATCGCTCAATTCTCTCAGTGATGGAATCGAATTGGTAACCGCCGAACAGGGGACGGTCGCTGGCGCCGTAAAATCCAAGGGCGCCGATGGCTGGAACTTCAAGATAGCAGGCGCACCGACCACGGACCCAGGCCTCGATTTCAAACGCTTGAAGTAATTTTTTATGCGTTGAATTGGTCGTTGATGATGAACGCGACCAATAGCTAGGTTTCTGCAGTCGCCTTAGACTTGCCGAACGAGCTATTGGTCTATCTGGGTAGCCGCTTCAACAACGCCTCCTTTGTACATCGGAACCGCTTGGCAAAGCAAATCCCTGTTGAGACTGATCAGCCCTGAGGAGATTGCTCGACCTAGTCTCCGTCAAAAGCTACCAAGCCGAAAGTGCTTCAGGTATTCTGCTCGCAAGTAGTGCCCTGCTTTTGTTTCTGATTCTAATGGAAGTCGCTCGCAAGGTTTCGAGTTATCACTTGAAGCTAGTGGTCAAAGTGAAGGTAAGGAAATATCCAAGTGAGATTTGGAAAAGGGAGACACCCATTGCTATCGGATGTCCGAGGCGTGCCCAACGCATCACAAGGACCGCTAGAACAGCCAGGACAATCAACGTCCCAACCGTCTTGCACCCGATAAATAAAGAGACGTCAGGGCACTCTGCTCTTGCCAATTGATCGAGACCCATTAACCAACGCCCAATGGGATTCGCTTCATATTGTTCTAGCGATTCGGCGTATCTGATTGTTAAGTATATGTCATAAACAGAAATCCCCCCAACGATTAGCATATAGCTAATCAGCGAAACAGAAGACGCTCGCCATCGATCAAACGCAGCCAACGCAAGCCTGATGAAGGACTTGAACGAATCCTGAAAGGCCAACGCCAAC
>CAITIF010000332.1 GCA_903892365.1 uncultured Pirellula sp.
GAATGAACACTGGACGCATAAACTGGGACCGATACGCGATTGACCCGATCGGATCGTAAATCCGATTTCTGAATCGTGACCGTCCCGATCGTCCAAACAATGTCACCCTTCGCTTCGCAGAAAAAACAAAGGCCTAAAAAAATGCCCGCCATCCCAATGAAGGATCGCCCAATGAAGGATCGGCAGTGCAAAACTACGGCAGGAAAGCGATTCGAACGCGAAGCTGTCCTTGCCGCCCATACAGACGCAAGTTGATTTGACATGAAAACAATACTCGATGGTTGTAGATCTCGTGAACCCAACCGTTCCAACAAGTATGTCGTCTCGCTTTTCCATGCCCGACAAACCCGTTGAAAGGTTGACGTTTCAATTGTCTATCTGCAATTGTTTGCCAAATCAACAATTTTCTCGCGGGCTGGTGCGATTTTTTCAAAGAAAGTGTTTTTGCGGGCGCTGAAGTGTTCATTCTTCTGCACCTAACCTGGAGGATTCCGGTGGCGGCCTCTACTGCAAATCGTCGAATCGAATCGATTCCGCCTTGGGACGACTCGCCGTCTGCTCCCCGCGATAGAATTGGTAACCGGCCAATCGAATGGCTACCATCGTTGCACCAACAAATAAAAATTGATCGGCTTGCAAGATCGCAAGCGTCTGCCAATCGACCGAATACCGACCATTCCATTGGTTATCTTGCTGGGAGGGATACAAGACCTGAACCAAATAGATTACCACTGCCGTTCTTGAAAGTGCCCACAGACCAATCATGCCTAAGCCAAGCAGGGTGGACGATCTTTGGGGCTGGGATATGAGCAATGCCATACCAACCCATAAGGTGGCGCGTGTCACCGATGCGACCAATGCCAGCAACGGCGGATCGCTTTGAAGACTAACTCGATCCTGCGAAACAGCCCATTCGCGAATCGCAGAATCGATCACAAAAAGCAACGCAAACATCGCCATGCTGGTTAGCAACGTCCACATCTTGAGCTGCACCAACTTCGGCCTTTGCCCCTTGGCCAAAATCGATAACCCTAGGCCCTGATGCAACAATCGAAAAACCAAAAAGAAAAGCAAGATCCGATACAAGCTGCTCCAAGATTCATACTGTGCGAAAGCAGAATACCAAGGGCTCGACGTTTCTTCGATCGTGATCCAACCGACGAACAACGACCAGCCTGCGACTCGCTCGATCGCACTTGCATGCACAGTACGAAAGCAAAGCCAAAAAACAAACGCGATTCGAAGGCAAAACCCAAGCTCGCGAACTAGATAGAAGGCAAAGGGATGGGAGGTCCAAGTTGCTGAGCTGCTGAAGTTGAACATCCCAAGGATCGTAGCCACGGCCACAAAAGCACCCGCCAACAGAATCGGCCGAAGGTTCGAAGGGAGCGATTGCGTCTTAGGCTGGTCGGTATCGGCTTCGGTATCGGTATCGGAATCAATCATTCTGGTTCGATACCTTCCGAATTAGGGGCAGTTCAAGTTTCGGGCTGGCGGAATGGAGTGATAGGTTCTTTATGCGAGCATATCGGGCAGATCCAACATTCTTCGAATGGCCGCAACGAGCTCGTCGGGTTGATCGCGCCAGGTGACTTGAGTACTGACCTTGGTCGCCAAGTTTTTGATTTGCACTTGGCCAGCATCCAGCTCTTGCGAACCCGCGATCAGAGCGATACGAAAACCGCGTTGGTCCGCATACTTCAGCTGTTGCCCAAGCTTCTTGGCATCGGGATAAATCTCGGCCGACATGCCGGAGCTGCGAACGATCGAAGCCATGGCGAAGTAATCGTTAATCCGATCCGCATCGAACAGCGGAATAAAGATATCCGCAGAGGGCGTTGTTTTGGGAATTCGCCCCAGCTGCTCCAAGGCGGCGAGCAGTCGGTCTAAACCTAACGATGCACCGATGCCTGGAAGGTGTTGTTTGGTGTACAAGCCTGCGAGGTTGTCATAACGCCCGCCGCTGCATACGCTACCGATGCTTGGCAGGTCCCCAAGCGTTGTTTCAAAAACAACACCGGTGTAGTAATCCAGTCCGCGAGCGATCGATACATCCAGCCGATAAAATTCATCTGCCACCCCAGCAGCC
>CAITIF010000333.1 GCA_903892365.1 uncultured Pirellula sp.
AGACCGTGCCACCAGCAGAACTATCAACGCGACGCAAATCGGAAACTTTACCAACAACCACGGAAGAACGAGTCGACTCGCCTACCATTCTTTTGCTCGGTAAACAAGAGAAGTAGCCATCTCCCATAGTGACTCGATCGGAGTTCGCTGACCGACCGAGATTCGAACCGAAGCCAGTGCATTGGCAATGGGGCTCCACTCTTTTTTCTCAAGTTCAACGAGGATCGAATAGGTCGTGTACTCGGGCTTCATTTCTTGTTCCGAAACCATTTCAGAACCGAACAGGACATCGCTTCGCAAAGCCTTCGGAGTTCTACTGATGCTTTCCGCCGATATCGATTTGACCACCCCAGAGAGTGTGCGTCGAGGTGATTGGTCGAGTCGGACTTGAACCAAGGCGCCCACCTTACAATTCCTGACTTCGGTTTCCGGAACAAAGGCTTTGACTTGCCAAGCATCTGGCTGAACAACAAGCCCGATCAATTGACCACGTTCCACGACCCCTCGATTCATACTCAAGTCGAGGAGCGTCCATCGGTCAGCGATTTGGTTTCCTGCGAAATCAGAATGGGCAGGAATGTCGATCACATCCACAAACATGCCATCCATGGGGCTGACCAGCGTCAGCGACTCACTCTGTAAAGTCAATTTCTTAAGGCGTTCTCGAATGCCCTGAATCACCTTGGCCAACTCTTCCACTTGCTGAGCCGCAAGGGAATCGTTCACACCTCGATCGGCTAACAGCGAGCTACGCTGGTTGGCAGCTTGTAGCTCCCCTCGGGCCACCATCAATTCCAGTTCCAGTTCCGGCGACTCCATCGCAAGAACTTGCTTGCCTGACTTCACATAAGTTCCATCGTCGGCAGCTTCGGTCAAGATGGCTAGTTGCTTGGCATACATGGGGCTCATTCGAACCGGCTCGATCAATCCACGCGCAAAGACCGTTTGCTCAAACCGCCAAGTCCCTAGAAACACCAAGAACAGGATCGCACCAACCATCAGTCCAGCGACCTTGAGCCGACTGAACGAGGTTTCATCGGGTAAGGCAGAGCGGTTCGATCGCCATCCTGCAATCCCAAGCCAAGCAAAAGCGATTGCAAAGGCCCCGCTGAGTGTTGCAGCAGACTCGGGCATTCGATGCAAGACCAACCAGCGGTGCAGCCCCCAAACCAAAGCCACCAATAGAAACCAACGATAGCTCCAGGAAACCACATGATACAACGCGAGAAGACCATGCGAACTCGAATGCCTATGCTCGCTTGGCTTGGCAAGCCAACTTCGCCACATCTGCCCCCACGCGTCGCGACTTTGATCGGAAAGATTGGGAACGCGAACCCAATCTGACAAAACATGGTATCCATCGTATCGCAAGAGGGGATTCGCATTGAAGCCAATGGTTACGATCGTGCAAAACAAAACCACTTGAAGCGAGACGGCTCGCACCGAAGGTTCTGTGGAATTCAACCAGACGATGCTGGCGGCCATCGCCAACAGCAATTCGATATAAATGCCTGCGGCCGAGATCAACATGCGTTTCCAGCGGTCGGGAATCTTCCAAGCATCGCTGACGTCGCAATACAAGCAAGGGATACCGAAGAAGAACATGACTCCGATCTCTCGGCATTCAGCCCCAGCCCAACGGCAAGCTAACGCGTGCCCAAGCTCATGGAGCCCTTTGATAGCCAGCAGTAAAACCGATAACAAAAGAAGCCTATCCCCCCGAAGACTCATCGGCCAAGCAGCAACATCGTGCAGAATTTCTTGCCAGCTTTGCAGCATCCATCCTGCAACGATTAGAATGCAAACAACTGCCGACCACATCACCACGGGATGAAACAAACATTTCCCTACGACATCGAACGCATGCAAGCTTCTGGACGGATTCCAGATGGGAACTCGCCAGGACAGAACCGAACTGAGACATGCCGTGAAGGATAGTGCCCTTGGTCGGTTTCTTCGACCTACGTTGGCCCAATTGCGGTGCAAGAGCAAAGAGGCAGAATCCAATCGGCGAATTAGATCTTGGACGAACTCCGGAGTCACGTTGCTATCTACCCAACGGACGTTTTGAACAATGCCTTCGATGGTGCGTTTTCCATCCAAGGATATTGCAATCGCTTTCTCCAGTGCGTTGAAGTAATAGAACTCTCGATGCACCGGATCCTGAGCGACCCACATGTCTCCTCGATCCGCCGCATAGGGGCTCCAAAGCAAGTCGGTCCGCAACCTCATTCCCAAAGTCATGGCGCTGCGTCTCGAACGATCGATGCGGTTACGGACATTCCAGGACGAAATGTCCCTTTCGGATTCTCAAATTCTATAAAAATACGAACCTGGCCGTTCACCGGATTGGCTGTCGGACTAACAAAAGTCACCTTTGCGTCCACCGTTTCGGGTTCCATAGGTAACGCGATGGTCACGGATGCTTTCGCCCCTTTGGCAAACCGACTTGCATCCACCGAATCCACGAATGCCTCAAGACGGAGTCGTTCCAGTGACATGACTTCGATCATCTTGGTGCTCGGCTCAACCCATTCCCCGGCATTCTTGTCGACAGAGACCACCATGGCTTGCACTGAACTGCGAATCGAATGACGGTACAGCATCTGCTGCGATTGCTGGAGTTCAACCTCAGCTTGTTTTCGACCAATCGTCGCAAGAGCCTGATCGAGTCGAAATCGTTCAATCTCAATACTCGCTCGTTCGGCAACTAATCGATAACGATCCACTTCATTGGCGGGGTAGGTATCGCTTGCAAGCGTGTTGGCTTTGAGAGTACGAGCGAGTTCTTGCTCAGCAACTTGAGCGGATTTCTCAGCGAGACGAACATCGACATCACGTTTTTCCTTTGCGGATGCAAGCTCCAAGGCTAACTTGGCTCGTGCAACACTCAGCTTGGCTTCGTCGGCTCGAATCTTGGCAACCACAGCATTGACTTGGATCATATCCCCTTCAGAAACCAAAACGGAATCGACAACCCCCGAAACTCCAGCCGCGATCGAAATCGTCTTGATCGGCTTCAGAATGGGATTCTTGACTTGAATCAGATCGGCCTGTTCTTGAGCATTAGCATCGCATACCCAAAGAACGGTTCCTAAGACGATTGCGATAGCCATAAGTAACTTGGCCCGTGAAACATTGACGAATACGTCGCGGATCATATGAAATTCCTTAAAGCCAGAAGCGGCGGTAGGCCGCATCGATCATGCTACGAGACCAAACAAACCATCTTGGATGACGACCGCAGGGGATCGATACGGTAACGGATGCGCCAAGTCGTGGATTTTCCAAGGGACTTTCGGGGACAAAAATCACACTCAGGAACTGGCCTTCCGGCTGAGTGAAAACAGAATGACTCGCTCGAACAAAATGCCCCTTTCCACGATTCCCAATCTCGGAGACCAAAGCATACTCCGCGGTTAATTTCGTGTTTGCTTTCAATGCGTTGGAAATCGCATCCATTACATATCCCGACTCCCAATCGGCTACCCGAGATTCAATTTGCCAATCACCGTCAAGCTTCGCAATCCGCAACAACATGTCGCCCCTTTTGACGGGGCGGCTTTCCAAAACCATATCCATCTGCCATCCGATGATGGTGCCCTCCAAGGGGCTGAGCAATTCTAGTCTGGCGATCTCTCGTTCGACGAGGGCTCGTTGTTGCATCAGGTTGGTTCGCTTCGTTTCCAGTTCTGCGATCTCGCCCGCCAATCGACTGGAAAGGGTATCTGCTTGTTCTTGGTTGGGTCGGATTTGGTTCAAGCTAATGTTCAGCCCTTCGCTCCGTTGTTGGACCAACGCAATTTCAGAGTCGATCTGATTGATTTGCAATTGAAGCGATGGTGAGCTTAGTACGGCCACGGGTTCATTTTTTTGCACAAGCTGCCCGTCGGATACCGGAACGGAATCGACGAACCCATCCGAAGGTGCAAAAACAAGAGTCTGTTGAATCGGCTGAAGCGTTCCTGTTGCCTGAATTGTCAGTTCTGTTGGACTGAGAAAGTACAACACCAGTCCAATCAAGACACAGGCTGCAAGCAGCATCCCCGCTGCACTCCGAAAATGAAATCGAGGGCGATCGAACTTTTTAGCTGTCCAAGCATCCAAGATCCACGGCGTCACACTTGCAATATGAGGAATCGCAGCACAACTTCGATCTCGATCCATCCACTCGAGGATCAAAAAGTGATTTGCGGTGGGATTTGCCAACTTTACTTCGGTGTTGGGTATTGTTTCAACAGCCAGTGCCACTGCGACAGTGGCCTCCATCGTTTTGGCAAACTTCTCGAGCGGTTGGCGATTCGGAAATCTTGAAAATGGAGTCTCGTCCAAGTGCATGATTGCTGTAGTTAGTCCAGGTTCCGTTCGATGCGATGGACTGTCGCTAACGGCAACAAAATTGGATGAAAGGGATGCGGACTCTTTTCGAAACAAAGTCACGCGATCGGCATCCATGAGGCAACGAAGTCCATCTAATAGAATACGATTTGAATCCTGCTGGCTTCGGCTTTCCCAAAGTGATTTGGAGATACTTCGCGATTGCTGGAGATGTTGATCGTCTTGCACGCAGCGATGCGTCCGAGGATAAGCGTGAGCAAGCTCGGCAAACGCCTGAAGCAATTCCATCTTTTCCGAAATCGCCGAAATAAACTCAGGGGTCGAAGGATCGGTTGGTAAAGTCGATTTCGCAATCTCGACAACCATGCCTCCCCAGGACCAATTCGTGGCCTCTGCGGAACATCCCAAAAGCACGCCATCCTCTTTCCATTCGCACCATCGTGGTAACAGAGAAGCGCCTTGGTTCGAAGCCATTTGTTGCAAGCGGTTTTCCGCAATTTCAGCATGGCGATCCTGGGTCGAAGCTACGGGATACCATCGCTTCTTTTCAATAGCAGAGAGAACGCAGGATTGTTTGGCACCCAGCAGGACGCTCACTCCTTGAAAGAGCTGCGCGTAGAAACGGGTTGGCGAAGGCTCGGTTCGCGAACTTTTTTCCAATGCTTCGAATACTTGATCCGCTTGCATCACTGCGGAATTGCCTTGGACTTCCGAGCCAGAATTCATATTACCTATCCAGCCTAATTTGCTTGCTCCGCTGACTACTGATGTTGTGGCTTACCTGCATGTTTTACGGGGCTCGACCAACGTGTTTCGAGTACGAGTACGAGTACCATTTCATTGAGTACGAGTACGAGTGCCATTTCATTGAGTACGAGTACGATGGAAAGCCAATATGCGCAATATCAAAACTAGCGTCTGCG
>CAITIF010000334.1 GCA_903892365.1 uncultured Pirellula sp.
CGTGCCGCCACCGCGGTCGTGGAAGAGGCACTTGGCAGCGACATTAGCTACGAATCCGATATGTCATGGCGTGATGCTTTAACAAGACTTGCGTCTGCCAAGAATCTGATCCCTGTCGTTCCAGATACCTTGAATGCAGACCTGCGCGATTACCAAAAAACAGGTTACGCATGGCTTTCGCGATTAGCCCACTGGGGGATTGGCGGTTGCTTGGCGGACGACATGGGTTTGGGAAAGACCGTGCAGGCTCTGGGAGTTCTCTTGGACCGTGCCAGCAAGGGGGCAGCGCTGATTATTGCCCCAACCAGCGTGGGTTCGAACTGGCAACGTGAAGCCGAACGTTTCGCTCCATCGCTCAAAGCCAAACTGTATCGCGAACACGATCGGCAGACGCTGGTCGATTCGGCCGGCCCTGGCGATTTGATCATCACCAGTTACCAGCTACTTCAACGCGACGTGGACCGATTCACGGCCCGAGCGTGGCATACGTTGGTTTTGGATGAAGCCCAATTCATCAAGAATTTCCAAACCAAGACCGCTCAGGCAGTTCGTCAATTGGATGCCGATTGGCGATTAGCCTTGTCGGGTACTCCGCTTGAAAACCATCTCGGGGAATTGTGGAGCTTGATGCGAACCATTAGTCCTGGATTGTTGGGCTCGTGGGATCGATTCCGTAAGAGCTTTGCGGAACCGATCGAACGGCAAGGGGACCGCGATCGCTTGCAAGCCTTGGGTCGAGTTGTGCGGCCATTCATTCTTCGGCGAACTAAGAAAGAAGTTCTTTCCGAACTGCCAGAACGAACAGAAGTGGTTCGTCTCGCGGAGCTCTCCGAAGAGGAACGCAAGAAGTACGATGCTGCTCGCATGGCCGCGTTGTCGGAAATCACCAAACCTGGCGAAGGGGAAAACGATAGCCAAATGCGAATTCGCGTCTTGGCGTGGTTGACTCGATTGCGCCAACTGGCGTGCCACCCAAGTCTCGTCGACAAGCGTTGGGACAAGTCGTCCGCCAAGTTAGACTTGTTTATGGAAATTGTTGCAGAGCTGCGTGAAGGAGAGCACCGCGCTCTGGTCTTTAGCCAATTTGTGCAACACTTAAGCCTGCTCCGGGAGGCCCTCGATAAGATCGGCGTCAAGTATCAGTACCTAGACGGGTCGACTCCGGCTGCCAAGCGACAAGAAGCCGTCGATCGTTTCCAAGCGGGCGAAGGAGAGTTGTTCCTGATTTCTCTGAAGGCCGGGGGAACGGGTTTGAATCTAACCGCCGCCGATTATGTGATCCACATGGATCCTTGGTGGAACCCAGCGGTCGAAGATCAGGCAACGGACCGCGCCCACCGAATCGGACAAATGCGAGCGGTAACCGTGTATCGCTTGGTTGCCAAGGATACGATCGAACAACAGATCTTGGCCTTGCACGCTGACAAACGCGAATTGATCAGCGGGGTCTTGGATGGGGCTGATCGAGCTGGCAAGATGTCGACGGACGAGCTCGTCTCGTTGATTCGATTGAGTCAAGCAGAAGCTTAGAAAGAGCAGCGGTACTCGTACTCGACTAGCGTCCTAACGTGAGGCGGAGCCTTGGAACGAGAGTAAGTCGAATTCAAAAACCGGAAGGAACTTAAGACTTCTGGCGTTAGCCAAATGGCACTCACTTTGTAGTTTGCGCAAGCAAA
>CAITIF010000335.1 GCA_903892365.1 uncultured Pirellula sp.
GAATAACGAATCGTCTCCGCAGTCGGCACCTAGAAAGCGAACAAAAAAATGTAGGCCCAAAACAAATTGAAAAACAGTGGCGACGGTCACTTGCCAAACCCAGATCTTCATAGTCGACTAAAATCACCCTGTTGCCGCCAAGAGACTTTGATTTGAGGAAACGCCCGATCGGCAACTCGGGTGCATTTTTTGTTAGGCCGCGCCTGTTGCAAGTAGCAACGCAATAGTTGACTCAATGACACCACCGAAGAAGGCCTTTGGGTAGCTTCCGCGGTCAACGATGAGCGATGGTATTCGCATTGCCGCAGCTCCGAGCCAGGCAGCAGCTACAACAATGTAGACCTGCGAACTATTAACCATCAAGCAAGTTCCACCCATCGCGATAAACACTCCGCCATAGGTGGCGCGAACCTCAGACACCCCCAACCCGCCGATCGGTTCAATCCCCACCACCTTGGATACGCGGCGCGGCGCTAAAGCGCCCAACAGGCCAAGGGTGATAGTGAGAAGGGCGCCGATCATCGCAAGCATTCGAGAAGCCTTTAAAAATCATTGAGATGGGAGAACACGGGTGTGAAGCTCGAATCATACCATGCCGAGTTGTATGCCTGACGAACTTTGCCAACCATCACGCAACGCGCCGCTCTTCGGAAATCAAAATGCGATACCCTGTTCGGCTTAACGGCTATCGTCACCCAGTCGCGGAAAGTGACGCATCTGAAGGTCAGCGCACCCGACCCGCGACTTGGGTGCAAGATTTTGTGCTGCCTTCCAGTTGCATCAAGCGGTGCCACCCAGCGCGTTATCGAGTCCCATCGCTTTCCGTTGGTAGTTTTCCGTTGTGCGCTCCGCCGAGATGAACTCGACGGAAGCGAGAGCTAGGCCAG
Source organism: uncultured Pirellula sp. (assembly GCA_903892365.1). Taxonomy (GTDB): domain Bacteria; phylum Planctomycetota; class Planctomycetia; order Pirellulales; family Pirellulaceae; genus JBKCUI01. The sequence continues at coordinate 888 of CAITIF010000335.1, forward strand.
GTCCGGTAGCTCGCCAAACCTGTTGCGGTCGTCGGGCTCGAGGCCCTAGACCGCTTTCGCACGGGGTAGCACGCCAAACCTTTTGCGAAATTTGGGCTCGAGGCCCGGTTTCGCTTTTTTGTGCGAGCGGGGACTTGCTGCTTCTTCAACTTCAACTAGAACTGCCGAGCCTCGTAGCCTCGGCTACTACGAAGGCAGGGCCTCGTTGCCTCGTCCACTACGAAAACTACAGCCTTGCTAAGGTTTCTGAGAAGTAGCGAAAGAATTTTTGCACACTACTAACCTGAACCCGTTCGTCGGGCGAATGAGCACCCAAAATGTTGGGGCCGAAGCTGATCATCTCCATCCCAGCATACTTACTGCCGATAATCCCGCACTCCAATCCAGCATGGCATGCCGCGACATGCGCCTTGTCCCGAAAGAGCTCCTCGTAAATCGAACTCATCAATTGCACAATCTTGCTTGTTGGAACTGGCTGCCAGCCTGGATACTCTCCCTCCACTGTAACTCGACCACCTAATTGCGACAGAATCGAGGCAAGAGATTCGGAAAGCGCATCGCGTTCCGTGTCGACGGAGCTACGTGCGAGGCACATGACCGAAATCTCGCCATCGCGTGCGACCACGCGGGCAAGATTGTTGCTGGTTTGCACCAAACCCGGAATCGATGGACTCATTCGGTAGATTCCACTGACCACACCAAAAACTACAGCAATAAGAGTCTTCTGAACAGATTCGGGAAGCACCGATACCGGTGACACATCATGCGATTCGCATGTAATACGCAACAGAGGGTCGGTCACAGCATTCTCCGCTTGGATCACAGCGCTAATTTGAGCAAACCAAGCCGCAAAGCCTTCAAGCTGCTGGTTGGGAAGATATACAATCGCTGTCGACTCACGCGGAATCGCATTCCGCAAGCTTCCCCCCTCTAACGACGCAAGCCTCACTCCAAATCGCTGACTTGCTCCATCGAGTATCCGATTCATAATCTTATTCGCATTCCCAAACCCAAGATGTATCTCCATCCCAGAATGCCCCCCCTTGAGCCCTCGCACAAGAAGCTTCTTACCTGCATATGAATCATCCAGCGATTGCGATTGATAGCTCGACACCGACGTCACATCAGCACCACCGGCGCACCCTATTGTTAATTCGTTATCCTGTTCGGTGTCCAGATTCAGCAAAACTCGCCCCTTCAACCACGCAGGATCCAAGGACTTCGCGCCCGTCATGCCCGTTTCTTCATCCACCGTGAAAATGCATTCCAACGCCGGATGGGTCAGCGAGCTGGATTCCAGTACGGCGAAAATCGACGCGACGCCGATGCCGTTATCCGCACCGAGCGTTGTTCCAACGGCTCGGACCCAGTCTCCATCCAACCGCATTTCAATCCCCTGTGTGTCGAAATCAAACGTGGAATCGGAATTCTTTTGCCAGACCATATCGATGTGAGACTGAAGCACCACTGTTGGGTGATCTTCAAAGCCTTTCGAAGCAGGTTTGCGAATCAGAACGTTGCCAATCGAATCGACTTTGGTCTCCAGTCCCATCTTTCGCCCACGCTCTGCAACAAATCCTGTGACAGCGGCCTCTTTCTTGGACCCGCGTGGGACCGCATTCAGGTCGGCAAAGGCGTTCCATAGCAAAGTAGGTTCAAGCTCGCGAATGGCCTGATGATGTGACATGAAAGGTAACTTTCGTTGTTGATGAAGTGAGATTGGCTTGGCAAAGTTCGATTCGCACGCGGCATACAGAACGATGCATGCTGGGCGATTCTCTTCGCTTGCTATTGTCTGCCACCCGATCGATTTCGCAACTACCAAGAAGCGGAAAAGCAAATACTACGATCACCAATCACCTCTTGGTATTATTGGTGGCTTGCACGTCGGGTTGTTTCCAAAATTCGAAGGCTAGCATTTTGTTGAGCATTGGAGCGGGGACGGTGCGGTGTTATACTGGCCACCTTGGTACGGATGGTTCGCAGCCCCGGAAGAATCATCGGACCAAGCAAGTGATGGATCGCTTTGCACGCAAAAAACAGGGTATGGAAACTTATGAACAGCCACTTCAATCTTTTGGCTCGTCGTTTACGCAATTCGCTTTCTACGATTCTGCCAATATTTGCGTTCTTCTTAGGTTGGATTGGTCAAAGCGGCGCATCGCACCCTCAGGAAGAAATGCCGCTGGAAGAGTCGACGCATTCTAGCTTGGATGTAGTAGTCGAGCCCGCGACCGCATCCGACGCGCAGCGCATTGCCGAGCTTCAGGAATCGTTGGAGCAAGACAAGCAACAACTTCTTAAGCTGGACGATGAGCTGGACAGCCCCAACAGCGAGTATGCGATCGCGGAGCGCGAGTTTCGCGACCTTCTGACCGAGCTGGAACAGACGCAGGAGTCGCTGGAGGTAGCCAAGCAAGCGCAGAACTCGGCAGAGATTTTGCGGCTCGAGCAGGAGATCGCCTCGCTGGAGCGTCAGAAGAAGTTGGCTCAAGATCGATTCGACCTTGCTATCGAAGATCGCAAGACAAATCGAGATCAGCGGGCCATCCTACGCAGCAAGATCGAAAAGGACCAAACCGCATTGGACTCGCTTTCTGGGACTCTAGAAGAGCCGGAAGCATCCGAAGAATCACCTGTCAAACTCAGTCCGGACGGAACCAAGCCTTCATCTGCCGACAGCGAAGGCAAGCGGGATCAGGCCGATTCCGCAACCATGGATTCCGACGAGAAGGAGCACGACAACACCGTCTCGGACGAACTGACTTCGGAAGAGCAGGAAGACGAAGAACTGGCTCATGCGGCTGCTGAAGCAGACCATAAGGAAGAGGAGGCGGCCGAGGC
>CAITIF010000336.1 GCA_903892365.1 uncultured Pirellula sp.
AGCACGACTCCAACGCGGTGTCCATTGCGTTCTTCCAGCTTTTCAGGACGATTGACCAAGATATCTGCGGTCTCGGCCATAAAGTGAACGCCACAAAAGACAATCGAACGGCAGTCTTGGCTATCCGCCGCCATTTTGCTCAACTGGTACGAATCCCCATTCAAATCCGCATGAGCAATGACTTCGTCTTGTTGATAATGGTGCCCCAAAATCAACAACCGACTTCCAAGCTCCCGCTTGGCGGCAAAAATTCGCGCATTGAGTTCATCATTCCCTAGCTCGCGATAAGGAGGGAAGGGGAGTGGTTCGAGAGCGATACTCATAGGACCATGAATCGGAAACGAGTGTAGTTGAATTAAACACGCTTTGGGGGCGGAATGCAGGCAATTCATTACGCACTATCCCAGACTGTCAATCGTAGTGCAGGGTAGGGCGTAAGAATAGGCACTTCCAGCCTCATTTTGACATTCGCTTGAAGGGCTGGTTTTCGCTATAGTCCGCCAGCCAGATTGTTTTCCCTCTGCCAAGGTCGAAAACACGAAGCCTGACCTAAATTCCATTCAAGCAAAAGGATTTGCTAGCCATGCAGGCGTACGATTTGATCATGTTGATAGTCTTGGCCGCGACCACTATTTTTGGTGCGATCAAGGGGTTCGCCTGGCAATTAGCTTCGCTGGCCTCGATTGTGGCCAGTTACTTTATTGCGAACTTTTTCCGCAATGACGTCGCCAAGATGATCAACGCTCAGCCCCCTTGGAACGTTTTCTTGGCCATGCTGTTGCTTTATTTCGGTTCCAGTTTGATCATTTGGATGGCCTTTCGTTTAGTTAGTACCTCGATCGACAAAGTTCGGCTCAAGGAATTCGACCGGCATTTGGGAGCGGGCTTTGGGCTGCTCAAAGGGATGCTATTGTGTTTGATCATCACCATGTTCGCCATGACCCTTTTGGGTTCATCGCAACAGCAGCGCATTGCGAATTCGCGCAGCGGACTCTATATCACACGTATCTTGGCCAGTGCGGACGGGCTTTTGCCGGCGGAGCTCAAACAAATTGTGGGCCCTTACATTGACAACGTCGAGCAACGATTGCAGCAGAATCAAAACGGCCTTGCAGGGCCATCACAACCTGGTCCACTGGATGGCCTTGGCCAGATGCTCCAAGATCGCGTTTCGCAGTTCGGAAACGAAGCCTTGAGCAACCCTCAGCAGCCGGGCGGATTTTTCACCGGGGCAGGGCAGGGGGGGCAACAGCAAGACAACGTCGGTGGTTTCTTCGGCTTCGGCGGTGGGCAATCGAATTCGGGGCAACCCAATGGCGCACAACCCAGTGCCGGCCAAAACGGGGCAGGGCAGGGGGGCTCCAATGGCTTCCCAAGCAATCTTCCATGGGGTGGGGCTGGTAACACCAACCAACAAGCATGGCCCAATAACTCGGTTCCGCAGCAAAACAATTCAGGTTGGCCAAACGGATTCCAAAGCGGCTTCGGCGGCAACGAAATCTTACCAAGGTGATTGCGATCGACGCATTTGGCTGAAGCCAAAGCAGCAGGCACATTCCATGTGCCGTCCGTCAGAAGACGTCACGCACGCCCCACATACCTGTCACCGCTACGGTCGGGCTCGTCCCGATTCGTCGCAATAGGTTTGGTGCGCTAGACATCGCGCACGCCCCACGTATCTGTCACCACGACGGTCGGGCTCGTCCCGACGCGTCGCAATAGGTTTGGTGCGCTAGACATCGCGCACGCCCCACGTATCTGTCACCACGAC
>CAITIF010000337.1 GCA_903892365.1 uncultured Pirellula sp.
GATCCGACCCGAATGCGCCAGGTGATCTTTAACTTGGTAAGCAACGCAATCAAATTCACAGAAACGGGCGGCGTCCGAATCGTAGTTCGCTACGAAGATGGTGAGCATCCAGTGCTTCATTACGACATCATCGATACGGGCATGGGGCTGACCCTTGAACAACAAACTCGGCTTTTTAAGCCATTTGCTCAGGCAGATACATCGACAACCCGGCAGTTTGGCGGCACGGGTCTTGGGTTAATGATCTGTAGACGACTTGCAGAAATGATGGGTGGTGGAGTACGAATCGCATCTTCGGAACCTGGTGTTGGTTCCTGCTTCCGAGCGTCCTTCGGGGTTGGCGATTTGATTGGTACCGCGTTTCATGAACCGAAAAACTGTGCAGATCCTGAGAAGCAAAATCCAACGCAAAAGAATTCGGTATCGTTGGCATTACCCTTGGAAGGGCACCGCGTTTTGCTGGCGGAAGACGGACCAGACAATCAACGTCTGGTCTCGTTTGTGCTCAAAAAAGCCGGCGCCATCGTCACCGTGGTAGAAAACGGACTCTTGGCCGTAGAAACCTGCCTTGCAGCGATCGAGAAAAACCAACCATTCGACACGATACTCATGGATATGCAGATGCCAATACTGGATGGTTACGAAGCAACCAGTCAGTTGAGATCACGCGGATATTTAGGTCCCATCATCGCGTTAACAGCACATGCGATGGATGGGGATGAAGAAAAGTGTTTGATTGCTGGCTGCTCGGACTACACGACCAAACCTATCAACAGGGAAAAGCTAATCGCGAAGATCGCGAAGAGCATTGAAGCCTCATCGCTATAACGCGTGAGCGATGCCGTAAGTGCAAAAACAGTAAAGCTATTAAGCCATCCCGCTCTTCACCACCCTTGCGTCCATTTCTGATCGCAAACGGAAGATACGGTTGAGCATGAATTGCACACTGTTACCGAGTTCTTCCGACGAAATGGGCTTGAGCAGGTAGTCATCGGCACCAAGTATAAATGCCGAACGAATTGCATTTTCATCAGGATACCCCGTTAGGATGATAACCTGCGTCAATGTATCTGCTTCTTTAATCGCCTTGAGCAGCTTAAAACCATTCACGCTTGGCATATCCAAGTCGGTAATGCAAAGATCAAACTGATTGGCAGTGACCATCCCAAGAGCCATCTGCACATCGTCAGTTTCGGTGATGTCCAGCCGGTCGGCAAAACGGTCGGCCAATATTTTGCAAATCAAGTGAGTGATAGACTTATCGTCGTCAATGACTAAGGTTCGTATCGGAGAGTGAGGCATTCTTAACAATCCTATTCCATAGAATCTTGCATGTGGTGGCACAATTTGGTGTCAATGATTCGTCAGCAGTATCAATACACAGTGCTGTAAAGCAATTCTTGGTGCCCGGTCAGTAGCGGTTCAAAGGGGAAGGAGATCACAACGTGCGTGTCGGTCAAACGGACACTTACCGGCTTATTCAAAAATTCCGAATCCGCGGTTTTCACGATACGATTCAGCCAATCCCAAGTCGCACTGTTTTCGGATGCCCCTTGATGGCAAAATGAAACCTGAGACACTCCCCCGCTCACAGCAACCTCGATGGCGATCGGATTCTCAGCATCTTGAATTCGATAGATCAACTCTGCCGTCGTATGGACGATCGTCGTTGGCAGATATAAAAACGGAACGTTGTCACCCTTGCGAACAATCGTCAATGACTGCTTGACTCCAGGTCGATGCCACTGGGAAAGCGCCGATTCCAAAAGTGATTTAAAATGCTCAGGCGTAAAAAGGGTCGAGGACTTAGGAATCGTGTCGCTTCGCCGTAAATTACCTTTCATATTCGGATGAAACCCACTCGTGTCTAAACCAATGGTTGCGATCAAACCAAACAGCGACAGAAGTGGCGCAGACTTCACTGTAATCTCGCGAAAGAGATCTTCCTGAATCGAATTCAGAAACAAGAACCCCTGAATCTCGGTCCCACGGCCGATGGCCAAGCATAAACCGCTGCGCAATCCTTGATCTGATATCAGAGCAATAGAACGTTGCGCAGGTTTGCCTTGCGCGGCAAAAGAGGCGAGAACCCGTTCGCAATCGCCAAAAATCCGAACCGTTCCCGGCCGCATCTTGAAAAGCGATCCATCCGGGTTCACAAAACAGGAATAGCCTTTCTTGAGAGAGTTCTCGGGGCAGCGATCACTAAGGCAGGCATCAATTACAACCAACTGATTGCCCCCTGCAA
>CAITIF010000338.1 GCA_903892365.1 uncultured Pirellula sp.
GTGTTGCTTGCGAGCGATTCGCTCACAAGATCATTTAGAGATGAGGTAATAACCATGAAACTCCGCATTAAATCTGCCATTCGTCGCTTTTTTCTCAGCGCCTTGTTGGCGTCATCTTTCTTTTCGAACATCGCCTTCGGTCTGCCTGGGCTAGATCCCAAATATCGAATGGAAGTCGCCGGCCCCAACGGGACACGGATTGTCTTGACGCGCGACGTTCACAATCCATACACCTTTTATTATCAACCAGCCGAACTGCATATGGCTCAAGATGGCAACGGAAAGCCGTTGTTCCATTTTCGTGAAGTCGTAGTCAATGGGAAGCGGCATGCGATCCTCCAAGTTGCTGTAAGCGGGCAAGCCGATGAACAAACGCAAGACAATATGCGTCGCTCGATTGTGTCTTGGTTTGAACTCGAACGTCAAAAGAACCCCGCGTTGGTCGTCCCAACCACGAAACAAATCGCCCTGGCTCCGCTGGGACCATTCCGCAATTCGAATCTTCAAGCCGTTTTGTTCAACGGCAGCGTGGTTGAAGCAGTGCTTTCCGGCGCACAAATCATCGATGCTCCAGTCGCTGAAGATGTTGCCGCCCCAGTCGACAAGACTCCTGAATCTTCAAGTTCTGAAAAGCAGGTCGTTCCGTACGCAAAAGGGCTGGTCGGCAAAGGGACGCTACCCGGCTCTACTGACCTTACTCAAGTCATGTGGGTGCAGTACGAGTTCAGCGGTCCAGGCGTAAGTGTGATTCGCGAATTGCTAAGCGGAAAAGGAAATGGCGGGCTCATCCTGCTTTACACGGGTTCGTATCGAGCACTTTCGCCCGAGTATTCTGTTACCGTTGAGCTTGATGTTCATGCCTGGCAGTCCTACTTTCGTGACCGCCACGAAGAGCGTAGCGGATGGAGTCTTTTTGGTATTATCGGATCCAGCGAACATAAAATCCGAGACTATATTGAATCGCGATCAGAACTCAAGAAGTCTCTCAAAATCGAACGTATCGGCGGTGGTGCCATTACCGCTGCCCAATACGAGGCGATCGAAAAGCGACTCTACGATTGGATCACTTCTCAGGTATTCGATACTCAGAATAACAAGCCAGATTCAGGGACAGCAGCAGCTGGCGAGATCAAACATGCAGATGTAGGTGGCATTGTGACTGCCATTACAGGGATTCCCGGTTTGTCGCTCCCCTTTGGCTACGGTGAGTCCGAAGGGAAGTTGGATTTGAGATTGAATTCGCACGCCGATATTAAAGCGACCGCCACGTGGCGCGGTATGGAAGTCGAGTGGGCGCCGATGGTTTGTTACGCAAGCGTTAGCCTGGGCGGTTACGATGATGCGATGCGAGCCGAGTTATTGCCACCAGCGATTCAGCTCCCCGAGTTGCCAACCGTTGAGGCACTTCTTCCACCCGTGTCCGAAGATACACGACTTGTTTCGGGAACTCATATCGAGTTTGTACAACGACAATCGGCTGCACCGCCACAAATTTTGGGACGCGTTCATTTCGGTAAGACAGGCTGGGAGATTAGCGCAGGTACTTCACAGAGCAAGAACCTGATGGTGTATGAGCGTGGGGCAGTCTTGGTTCTTCCTGATCAGAAGAATGTCGCAGATGTCAAGGCGACGATCCGTTATGTTTTTCCACCACACCGTGGAGAAGCATCAACCCAAATTCCAACGTTCGTCGCAACGCAATCGCCGAATGAAGATGGAACGATCGATTTCTCGACCTCCACCATTCGACCAGTATCCTTGCATATCGACGAGATGATCGAAGCTGGTATGCCAGTGTCCGTTGCTTCGACGATGGTGGTTGAGACCCAAAAACTGCCA
>CAITIF010000339.1 GCA_903892365.1 uncultured Pirellula sp.
CCTCGAATCGCGCCCCAGAAATAAGCGATAAGAACAACGCAAGGTCGGTCTTATATCAGAATGTCTCATGCGATCTGACGGATGGGGCCCCCAAATGGTCTTTAGTTTTGCGACGACCTTGCGACTTACCAACATATCAGCGCAAAAACGGTACTTCTACGATTCGGACGCTAGAAAAACGGGAGTCGCCGATTCCGTGCGACCCGGACTTGCAAAAAACCAACGAGTCGTGGGCGGTTTAAGTTCAGGAACGGATGTCTTGATCTAGGACGCGATAGGTGCTGGATGGCGTTGCTAGATGACAAAAGCAAGCCAGGTTTAGACATTTTTGTGCGGTCAGTCCAAACCCTTTACCATCATCCGCAATCGGCCTTCCAAGAACGTCTAGGCATCGTATCCAAGATTAGGAGCCAGCCAACGTTCTGCGGTGGACACTGGCCACCCCTTGCGTTTGGCATAATCCTCCACTTGATCGCGGGTGATTTGATCTACTGCAAAGTACCGTGCCTCTGGATGCGAAAAGTAGAGCCCACTGACGGACGCAGCGGGCCACATAGCATAGCTCTCTGTCAACGAAATGCCGGCACGTTTCTCAACATCTAAAAGCTTCCAAAGCAGTCCTTTTTCCGTGTGATCCGGACACGACGGGTATCCAGCAGCCGGACGGATCCCTTGGTACTTTTCTTCGATCAGATCCTCGTTGGACAGATTCTCCTGAATTCCCCACTCTTGACGAACCTTGGCGTGCAGCATCTCCGCGAACGCTTCTGCAAGGCGATCCGCACAGGCTTGTACCAAGATAGATTTTCCATCTTCCATTTGAGAGCGGAGTTCCTTCGCAATGTCGTCCACCCCGTGGCCCGCCGTAACCGCAAACGCACCGATGTAATCGGGAGACTCGCTGGGAGACACGTAATCCGCAAGGCTTCGGAATGAGCTTTGGCCGACCCGTTCCCACTGTTGACGCAACATTTCAAAACGAGCGATCTCTTCGGTTTGATTTTCGTCCGAGTACAATGCGATGGAATCTCCTAGGCTCTTGGCCGCAAAGAACCCGTAGACTCCCTTCAGAACGATCGAAGGGTCATTCTCAAAACTATCCAGCACCTTCTGAGCATCGTTGTACAGTTCCTTCGAAATCTCACCAACGAACGAGTCCTCGAATATCTTCGGGTACTTTCCTTTGAGTTCCCAGGTCATAAAGAATGGCGACCAATCGATGAATGGTCTCAATTCTGCAACCGTAACCTGGATATCGCGAACTCCAAGGAACGACGGTTTGGGAGCTTCGTAGCCATCCCAATTGATTTCAAAGCGTCGCTTCTTGGCATCAGCAAAGTCGACAAACTTGCGATCGCGTCGCATAGCAAAGCTCGCACGTTCTTCATCCTGTTTGGCTTTATTCTCAAGCCCAAAGGTCTTTCGAGAATCAGGATTAACCAATCGCTCCACTACTGGAACGCTTCGCGAAGCGTCCAAAACGTGAACTACTTCCTGCTGATAATGCTGTGCAATCTTGACTGCCGTGTGTTTGGAACTGGTGGTTGCTCCACCAATCAACAGCGGAATCGTAAAGCCCTCGCGCTGCATCTCTTTAGCAACGTGTACCATTTCGTCGAGCGATGGTGTGATAAGCCCTGAGAGCCCGATCACCTGGGCGCCGTGCTTCTTCGCTTCCAATAAGATCTTCTCGCAGGGAACTAAGACCCCCAGGTCAATCACTTCGAAATCGTTGCAAGCCAACACGGTTCCGACGATGTTCTTGCCGATGTCGTGCACGTCACCC